>CAZJNB010000024.1:0-12256 GCA_964547385.1 uncultured bacterium | reverse complement strand
TGCCGCGGACCAGTCTGCACGTCCACCCGAGCCCGGTGAGCGCCCGGGCGAGGGAGAAGTTCCCGCGGAAGGAGCGAAGCCGACGCCCGAAGGCGCGCCACCGAGCGAATCGGCCGCGGCCGCGGAAGGCGCAAGCGATAATACGCCGGCGTCTTCCGACGAAAACGGGAACGCCGGCGCCGGAGACGAAGGCGAGCAAGCGCCGCCGGCCGGCCGGATGGAAGCCGCGGGAGACATAATGGAGGGCAACTTCGTCGACGGGAAGTTGGAGCGGGTGGACATCGAGGGCAGCGCGGAAGGGCACTATTGGCCTTTCGACGACTTCGGCCGCGAGACCGGCGAGCAGGTCGACGCCGCGGGAGACCGCATTCGCGTCGCCATCGTCGAGGGGAACGTGAAGAAGATCGTCGTGGACGGGAACGCCGAGGGCGTCTACCGCCCGGCTAAAGAAGAGGGCCGGAGCGGCGTAACCCATACGGCCGGCGACCGTATCTCCGTATTTGTAACGGACCGCGACGTCCGCCGTATTGTTGTCGCCGGCCACGCCCGTGGTTCGTATTTTACCGAAGAGACGCCGGCCCCGGAGGAGGCACCGGCCAAAGTTGAGTAAGGGCGAGGGTATTCGCACCGTAGAAGCGCCGGCGGCGATAGCGGGTATTACCCGTCCGGCCGCCGAAGACGCGGTCCTCCGGACGGAGGGCTTGGTTAAAACCTACGGCGGCCGCCGCGTCGTCAACGACGTCTCCATCAACGTCGGCCCCGGCGAAATCGTCGGCCTCTTGGGCCCGAACGGCGCCGGCAAAACGACCACCTTCTATATGATCGTCGGCTTAATCAAACCCAAGGCCGGGAAGATATTTCTTGGCGAAAAGGACATAACGCGGTTACCGATGTATAAGCGTTCGCGCCAGGGCGTCGGCTATCTTTCACAGGAGGCGTCGATCTTCCGCAAACTAACGGTCGAGGAGAACGTCTTGGCGGTCCTCGAGACCTCGCGGATGGGAAAGAAGGAACGGCGCCGGCGCGCCCGCGAGCTCCTCGACGTTATGGGCGTCGGCCACCTCGCGAAGGCCAAAGCCTATACCCTCTCCGGCGGCGAGCGCCGCCGCGTGGAGATATCGCGGGCGTTGGCGGCGAACCCCCTCTATCTTCTCCTCGACGAGCCTTTTGCCGGCATCGACCCGCTGGCCGTCGAGGACATCCAGAATATCGTCGTCCAGCTTCGGCACGCGGGCCTTGGCATCCTGATAACGGACCACAACGTCCGCGAGACCTTAGAGATTACCGCCCGTGCGTATATTATGTTCGAGGGGAAGATCCTGATTTCCGGCGAGGCCGAACAACTCATCAACGACCCGGAAGCCCGTAAGATATATTTAGGCGAACGCTTCCGGATGTAATAAGGTTACCGGAACGGCGCAGTGGAACTCTCTCAGAAACTCGAACAACGGCAGACGATATCGCCGCGCTTGCAACAATCGCTCCGGCTGTTGACCCTCACTAACGTGGAGCTGGAAAACGCGTTGGAGGCGGAGCTCGAGGCGAACCCGGTCCTGGAGCGCGACGCCGCATCCGCCGAGCTGGACACGGCGCCGCCGCCGGCCCCTAACGTCGACTGGCAAGCCTACTTCGAAAACGCCTATCCCGAGCGCGCGGGCTATGAACCCTCCGAAGACTTCGACGCCTTCGCGAACGCCCCGGGACCCAGGATGACGTTGGGCGTGTACCTCGCGCGCCAGCTCGAGGTTAGCGTCGTGGACCCGGACGACTTGGAGCTATCCTTGCGCCTTGCCGCGGCCCTCGACGACAACGGGTATTTGCGGACGCCTTTATCAGTCCTCGCGGAAGAGATGTCCGTATCCTCCGAGGAATTGGAAAGGGTGTTGACGCGAGTCGTCCAACGGCTCGAGCCGCCGGGCGTCGGCGCGCGGAACCTACGCGAATGCCTTTACCTCCAGTGGCGGCGCGCCGGCAACGATGCCCCCGTCGCCGCCGGCGTTATCATAGACAAATATTTAGAGGGAATCGGCCGGGCGGCCCCCGGGGACTTCGCCTGCGCCGTCGGCGTCACGGAGGCAGAGTTAACGCGTGCGCTCGCGTTCATCCGGGAGTTGGAGCCGAGGCCGGGGCGCGCCTTTGGCGAAGAACCGAACCAGGCGTTAATCCCTGACGTTCGCGTCGAGCTCCAGGATGGGAAGGTTAACGTTATCGTCCTCGACGAACGGGTAGGCCGTTTATACGTTAGCCGCTATTACCGAGGATTATTAAGGGATAGCGCCCACCTCGATAAGGCCACGGCTCGCTTCCTTAATACGCGCTTGCGGGCCGCGGCGTGGTTCATTCGCGCTATCCACGAGCGCCGCCGGACCATCGAGAAAGTCGTGGCCGCGATATTCGCGCGCCAGCGTCGGTTCCTTGTCGTCGGCGAGGCCGGCCTCCAACCTCTCATTATGGAAGACATCGCCGCGGAAGTGGGCGTCCACGTTTCGACGGTATCACGCGCGGTCGCGGGTAAGGTCGTGGATACGCCGCGAGGCATCCACCCCCTCAAATATTTCTTTACCGGGGCCCTTGGCGGCGACGACGGCGACGTCTCCGTAGCGCGCGCCAAGACGCTCATTCAAGATATTATCGAAGACGAAGATAAAGCCGAGCCCTTATCCGATACGGAATTATCGCTCGAGCTGGCGCGCCACGGCGTATGCGTAGCCCGGCGGACCGTCGCGAAGTATCGGCGTGAGTTGAAGATATCCGGGAAGTATGGGCGACGAACGAGAATTTGACGTCGTCATCGTCGGCGGCGGCCCGGGCGGCTACCCGGCGGCGATTCGGGCCGCACGACGCGGCGCCCGCGTCGCCGTCGTCGAGGAACGCAGGCTCGGCGGCACCTGCCTTAACGTCGGCTGTATCCCCACAAAATTCTTCTGCCGGCGGAGCGCCATCGCGCCGGAGCAAGCGTGGACCGAAGTAGTTGCCGAGAAGGACGAGGTCGTCGCCGAGCTGGTTCGCGGCATCGAGTTCCTATTTACGCGTCGCGGCGTCGAGCTCTTTCGGGGGCACGGCCTTCTCCTCGGCGCCGGCCAAGTCGCGGTCGCGGGCGACGATGACATTACGCTTCGCGCGCGGCGCGGCGTCCTTTACGCGCCGGGCTCGGCGAACCTCGAGCTCGCGGCCCTCCCGGTGGACCACGACTTCGTCCTCGAGAGCGACGACTTGGTCGATTCGCCGCTCGACTTCGACGACCTCATTATCGTTGGCGGCGGCGCCATCGGCCTAGAGTGGGCCACTATCTGCCGACGGCGGGGTATCGCCGTTACGGTTATCGAGATGATGCCGCAGGTCTTGCCGGGGGTGGACGGCGACGTCGCCCGACGCGTCGCCGCCTTGATGAAGAAGAACGGCGTAAAAATAAGGACCGGGAAAAAGGTCGCGGCACTCGAAGTAGCGGGCGCCGGCGTAACGGTCCGGTTGGAGGAGGGCGACGCGCTTTCCTCGGCCCGGGTCCTCGTCGCGGTAGGCCGGCGGGCCCGCGTGGACGCCGCGGAGCTTTCCGCGATGGGCGTAAAGTTAGAGAAAAATAGGGTAGCGGTTACGTCCACGATGGCGACGAGTGCGGCGGGGATATGGGCCGCCGGGGACGCGGCCGCGGGCGGGCCGATGCTGGCGCACGTCGCGAGCCGTCAGGGTTTGATAGCAGTAGAGAACATCTTGGGATGGGAAGAGGAGATGGATTACGACCGCGTCCCGTGGGCGGTATTTTCGGAGCCGGAGGCGGCGGGCGTAGGTCTTAGCGCCGAAGCGGCGCGAGCCCGCGGCTTCGCCGCGCGCGAGGGGCGGGCCGACTACCGCTCGTTGGGGCGGCCGCGCGCGGACGGCTTCACCGACGGTTTCGTAAAAATACTTGCCGTGGAAGAAGACGGCCGAATATTAGGCGCCCAGCTCGTAGGCCACGGCGCCGCGGAAATCGTCCAGACCATAACGGCGGCGCTGGCGTGTCGGGCCACAATAAAAGAACTGGCGGAATTCATCGCGATACACCCTACATATACTGAACTCGTCGCCGAGGCCGTGGAAGATTGGCAGGGGCTCGCGACGCATCGCGCGTAGATGCCGGCGACGAAAAATGAACGAATACCCCGATGGCTACGGCGGCCTATCGGCGAGCGCGTCGCCCGGGGCCGGACGCGGCGGGTCTTCGCGGGCTTGCATACCGTCTGCGAAGAGGCGAAGTGTCCCAACCGCGGTCGTTGCCTCGGCGATTATAAATCGGCGGCGTTCCTTCTTATGGGCCCGGGGTGTTCGCGGCGGTGCGGCTTCTGCGCCGTAGCCGCGGGCGTGTCGCCGCTGGACGCGAGCGAGCCGGCGCGGGTGGCTCGGGCCGTAGGCGCTCTGGGCTTGGACTATGTCGTCCTAACGGCGCCGAGCCGCGACGACCTCCCCGACGGCGGCGCCGGACACATCGCCGCGGCGGCCCGGGCGGTCAAAAAGACGGTCCCATCCGCCGAAGTCGAAGTTTTAGCACCCGATTTCGGCGGCGACGCGGCCGCGGCGGAATTGGTCGCGACTTCGGGCGTCGCCGTATTCGCGCATAACATCGAGACCGTTCCCCGGCTCTATAGCCGAGTTCGGCCGGCCGCCGATTATAAGCGTTCGCTGGCGGTCCTCGGCCGGGCCGCGGCTACGGGCATCGTTACGAAGTCGTCGTTAATGGTCGGCCTGGGGGAATGCGAAGAAGAAATACGGGCGGCGTTCGCGGACCTCAGACGAACCGGCGTAAGCATCGTAACCGTAGGGCAATACCTTCGCCCGAGCCGGGGCAGGGCGCCGGTGGCTCGGTTTTGGCCGGCGGCGGCGTTTTGGCGATTGGCGGCCGGGGCGGCGGCGATGGGCTTCGCCGCGGTCGCGTGCGGCCCTTTCGTCCGCTCTTCCTATCGGGCCCGGGACCTTTACCGGCGGTCGAAAGGGGGGCCGTCGGCGAGCACTCGGGGGGCCGTTTCTTGAAAAGATTCCCGGGATATGGTAGACTACGCGCGACGATACGTTTACTTTCACGAAAACGCATATAACCGCAGGAGGTAGTAGCGGTGAATATCCAAGTGACCGGAAAGCGCGTTGACGTTACGGACGCGATGAAGGATTATATAGATAATAAAATAACCAAAGTAACGAAATATCTGCATAACGTTTCGGACGTTATAGTTACGTTACGTATAGAGAGGTATCACCATATCGCCGAGATAGCAATTGCCGCGGACCGCCTTACGATTCGGGGCGAGGGAAACACCTCGGATATGTACTCGTCAATAGATATGGCTTGTAACCGAATAGAGAAGCAAATTCGGCGCTACCGGGACCGCTTGCGGCGGCGACGGACTACCGCGCCGCCGCCCGAGCAAATCCACGAGGCCAAGATGACGGTCTACGAGCACCAGGCGATCGCGCGCGAAGAGGACAACCGCGTTGTGATTAAAGTGGATAAGATCCCGGTGAAGCCGATGGCACTCGAGGAAGCCGTAATGGAGATGGATTTAATGGACCGCGACTTCTTGGTTTTTAATAACCCGGAGTCGGACGAAATAAACGTTATCTACCACCGCCGGGACGGCAACATAGGCCTAATTGAGCCTTAATCCCCCGGCGGTTATTTTCCTTCCCCAAGCGCCCGAGGGCGCGCTTTAGTAAGAGGTGACAGCTCAGTGAAGATTTCGGAGTTTATTGACCCCAAGGCGATCAAAATGGAACTTGACGCCAAAGACAAAGAGGGCGTCCTGCGAGAACTCGTCGGCATGGTTGCGGCCTCGGGAAAGATAACCGATGAGCTCGCGATCTTGAAGGCCGTACGGGAACGAGAAAACCTGTGCAGCACCGGCTTCGAGAAAGGCGCGGCGATACCGCACCCCCGCCAAGGGCACCCGGACATCGTGAAGGAACTCGTCGCGGGCTTCGGCCGCTCCGCCGCAGGCATCGACTTCGAGGCGCTCGATGAAGAGCCGGTGCATCTATTCTTCATGTTATGCGCGCCGACCGACAGCGAACACCTCAAGGCGCTCGCGAAACTCTCCCGCTTCTTGAAACGCGAGCTGTTTCGCAAGAAGCTTATGTCGGCCAAGAACGCCGAAGAGGTCATCGCCATCATTAAAGAGGAGGAGGTATAAGCCGGCGTGCCCCGCCGCTCTTCCAAAAGCGCCGGCTTAGAGGAATTGTCTTTGGGCGGCCCCAAGCCGCCCGTCGGCGTAACGGTCGGCCAGATGCTCGCGGAGATGGCGGACCTCCTCAAGCTGTCGTCGGTGGAGGAGAACAGCGGCTTGGGCCGGAAGGTCCGAGGCACCGAAGTCAATCGCCCGGGCCTTGCGCTCGCCGGTTACTTTCGACGTTTCGCGCAACGTCAGATTCAGGTTCTGGGGACGACGGAACTCTCCTACCTGAGTAGCCTTTCGGAAAAACGACGCTCGGAGCTCTTCGAGAAGATAGTGGCCTACGACGGCCTCCCCTGTTTTATCGTTGCCCGGGGACGCCGGCCGCCGCCGGCGTTGAACGTCGCGGCGCGCCAGCGGCACATCCCCGTCGCCGTATCGCATCGTCGGACGACCGACGTCGTCGCGCTGCTTTCCGATTACCTCCGCGATAAGTTCGCGCCGGCGGTAACGTTTCACGGCGACCTCCTCGACGTCTACGGCGTCGGCGTCCTCATCTTGGGCGCCGCGGCGGTGGGGAAGAGCGAATGTGCTCTCGACCTTGTCATCCGCGGCCACCGAATCGTCGCCGACGACATCGTCTACGTCCGGCGGCGTATTACCGGCGAGCTCGTCGGCGATACCAAGGAGAATATCCGCGAACACATCGAAATCCGCGGCCTGGGAATCCTGGACGTGAGCAAACTCTTCGGCATCCGCGCGGTGCGGACATCCAAGAATGTCGAGCTTATCGTGAAAATCGAGGTCTTGGACCCGGCGATGGAATACGACCGCACCGGTTTAGAAGAGAGGACCGTGAACATCCTCGGCGTAACCGCGCCCTTTATTATTATCCCCGTGGTCCCAGGGAAAAACATCTCCTCGCTCGTGGAAGTCGCCGCCCTCAATTATCTCCTGAAGAGTCGGGGCTACAACGCCGCGCGTAGCTTTGACGATAGACTCCGCGCCCGGCTCGAGCGCCACGCGGCGAGAAAACCCAAACGATGACCGGCATTATTCTCGTAGCCCACGGCGGATTGGCTCGGGCGTTGGCCGATGCCGTTACGATGATATTGGGTCGGCCGTCCTTACTCAAAGCGGTAGACCTCGGCGCGGATGAGTGCCTGGACGACCTCGCCCGCGGTATCGAAGACGCATGGCGCGAGCTCGAGGCGGAGAAGGCGGCGCGCATTATCATCCTGACGGATATGTTCGGCAGTTCTTGTTCCAATGTCGCCGGCCGCGTCGTCCACGATAAAGGCCGGGTCCCGGCGGCTCTGGTAACGGGCGTTAACCTCCCGATGGTCATAGAAGCCGCGATCGACCGCGACCTCTATTCCTTGGAAGAACTGGTCGCCAAGGTAATCGCCGCGGGTAATAAATCGATTGTCGATATAGCCGCGGCCTTGGATAAAAGACTGGGCGATTACTAAAGGCCGCTAAGGGCTCGCTGCAACGAGTGGCTATTTTACTCTACCGGATAGACGACCGGCTCGTTCACGGCCAAGTGGTCGTGGGATGGGGCCGGGTTCTCAAGGCGGACGCTATCGTGGTCGCGAGCGACCGCGCCGCCGGCGACGAACTCGCGAAGACGATGATGGAGATGGGCGCGCCCGCCAACGTTAAAGTGGAAGTGTTGCCGGTGAGCGAAGCCGCGGCGAAGATACGCGATGGCTTTTACGACGACCGCGCTACCATCGTCCTATTCGAGACGCCGGGCGACGTTCTCCGCTTAGTAGACGCCGGCGTCGTGATGAAAAAATTAAACGTGGGCGGCATGCACTTTTGCGACGGCAAACGTTTACTGATGGAGGCGGTATCGGTGGACGCAACCGATTGCCGAAGCCTTCGGGAAATCGACCGGCGCGGCGTCGACGTCTACGTTCAGATGGTGCCGCAGGCAAAGCCCGTCGGCCTTATCGAAAAATTACCCGACGACCTTTAGGGGTCGTAACCGCCAGCGATAATGCCCGCAGACAATAGGACCTCGCGATTATTATTCGCCTTCGGCGTCCACGACCATCAACCGGTGGGCAACTTCGCCGATGTTATCGCCCGGGCGCACGCGCGAGCCTACGAACCCTTTCTGAAGACGGTCTCGCGTTGGCCCAACGTCCATTTCTCCCTGCATATATCCGGTTCTCTTCTCGAGTGGTTGGAGGAAGCGGCGGCGCCGACGCTCGAGCTCGTTCGTGAAATGGTAGCTCGCCGGCAATGCGAGCTTTTGGGCGGGACATATTATGAAGCCCTCGCGCCGGTGGCGCCACGCCGCGACGTCGTCGCCTCGATAACGGCTTTCCGCGAGAAGTTGGCGACCGTCTTCGGCGTCGCGCCGGAGGGGATGTGGCCGGCCGAGAGGGTCTACGAACCGCATCTCCCCCGCATTCTGGCCGAGGCGGCCGTAAAGCACATCGCGTTGGACGATTGGCACTTCCGCGCCGCAGGTTTCACCGACGACGCCGCAAACCAACCGTGGCTCGCCGCCGACCAAGGCGCGGTCGTAACCGTGGTCCCCATATCCCAACGCCTTCGGTATATGGTTCCTTTCGCCGGCGTGGGCGAGGTAATCGCGTTCCTACATAGTAAATACGAGGCGGGCGCGTCTATGGCGTGCCTCGCGGACGACGGCGAGAAGTTCGGCGCCTGGCCCGGGACCCACAAGCGTTGCTACGACGAGGGATGGCTGAGCGAATTTTTCGCCGCCCTTGGCGACAACGAACCTTGGTTACATACGGTCACGTTGGCGGAAGCGGTGGCCGCGGTTCCCGCGACGGGCCCGGCGTACCTTCCGGCGACTTCTTATTATGAGATGACGCGGTGGGCGTTGCCGCCCGAGGCGCAACGACGGCTCGCCGCGTTGCCGGCGGACTTCGCCGTCGACGGGCCCAACGGCGACTTGGTCGCCGGCGCGCCGTTCCGCTCTTTCCTTCATAAATATCCGGAGGCGGACTATTTCCGCCGGCGCGTCCAGCTCGTCAGCGACCGGCTAGAAAAACACGCCGCCGGGCTGGGGTCGAACGGCTGCGCGCTCGAGCGCCACTTGTGGCGCGCGCAGGCCAACGATTCCTATTGGCACGGCGTCTTCGGCGGCTTCTACCTCCCGCATCTACGGCGTGCCGCCAAGGAGGAGCTGGTCCGGGCAGAAGCCGCTCTGGATGACTTCGCCGGCGAATTGCGGAGTGAAAGCCGCGGCGACGTCGACGGCGACGGCGCCGAAGAGATAACCCTTAAGAACGAAAACGTCGTAGCCGTATTAAAAAGCTCCTGGGGCTTGGCGGCGATGGAGCTCGCTCTACGTTCGCCGCCGACGGTCATTACGGACGTCCCGGCGCGGCGGCCGGAGGCATACCACGACCGGCTAACAACGACGTCCCCTCGGAAGAGCGCCGACAAGTCGGAGACGATACACGCCGCCCGGGCGAGCAAAGTCGCCGGCCTGGGAGATTACCTCATCTACGACCGGCGGCCGAAAGCGCTCTTACTCGAGCGGCTTTTCTCGTCGTCGGCGAACGAGGTTACGTACGCCCGAGAGGCGGCCGATGAAATAGGCGTTATCGCTTGGGGGAACGCGGCGCGGGAGGAAGACAGCTGGCGCGTAGTGGGGGCGCTAAAGAAAGCCGACGACGTCAACCTCTCGCTAGAAAAGGACGTTGCTTTGGCGGCGCGCGGCCTAAATACTTCCCTAAAATTAACGGGCGAAGCTAAATCGCCGCTTATATTCGGATTAGAATATACCTTAGCTATGACTTCTGAACTAACTGGTAATTCATATATTGCGGGGTTAGACAAACGTTCGTTCGGCTCGGCGTTCGGGGTCGGCCAAAGGGCATATTGGGAAGTAGTCGATAAACTTGGCGGGTGGCGGTTATCCTTCCAAGCCGAGCCGCCGGTTGCGCTGTGGCACGCCCCGATATTTACCGTTAGCTGTTCCGAGAGCGGCTACGAGAAGGTCTATCAAGGTTCGTCATTTTTCTTTTGGCGCCGGTGGGCGGGCGGCGCGGAGGAATGGCGCATTATGATGGAGTTGCGCTAACGTGGCGCTGGACGCGGCAACACTCGTTATGCTCGCGGAACGCGCTTTCGCCGTCGCGTTCGTAGGCGCGTTTTTGGGGTTGGATAATATCGCGGTCGGGCAATTTATGTTGGCCCAGCCGGCGATAGCGGCCGTTCTCGTGGGTTATTTAGTGGGGGAGCCCGCGTTGGGAATTTGGGTCGCGGTGACATTTCAATTGTTATGGATAGGCGAGATTCCGGTCGGGGCGTACGTTCCGCCGAGCGCGCCGATAACGGCGATCGCCGCCGTCGGCTTGGCCGCGGCGCCCGTAGGAGTCCCGTTGGCGACGCGCGCCGTAGCGGCGGCGGTCCTCGCGGTCCCCGTGGGGATGTTGGCGGGGAGGTTGGATATATGGATAAAAAGCCGTAACGTCGCCGTGCTCCACCGGGCGGAACTCGACCTCCTCGACGGCAGGCCGTATGCCCTCGGCGGCGCCGTAATAAAGGGCGTAACTCGTTTCTACTTAAAAGATTTTTTCTTACTGCTGGTCGCCGTATTCGTAGGTTCAACGATATTATACGTGGCGTTGCCTCAAATCAATCCTATATTAAGTAAAGGCGCCGCCGCGGCGTTCGTCGTATCGCCGGCGGCGGGCATAGGCGCCGCGGTGAAAGTATATTGGAAAAGGGCGAACGTGCTCGTATTCGCCGCCGGCGCCGGCTTGAGCGCCGCGGCCCTCTTATTGCTAAAGTTCGCGAGCCCCTTTTAATAGCTCGCTAGGTAATGACCGAAAAATTACTCCCGTTCCGGACACGCGCCAGTATGGTCGTCCGCTCGCTTTTCATCCAGGCGACGAACAACTTCGAGCGGATGTTGTCGCTGGGCTTTCTGTTCGCCTTGTGGCCCGCAATAAAGGCCGCCTACGGCGACGCCGCCGGCCGGCGTAAGGCAATCGTCCGCCACCTGTCGTTCTTCAACACCCAGCCGTATTTAGCCAATAGTATTCTCGGCGTCGTCGCGAACGTAGAATTGAGCGAGCGCCCGCGAGACGCGGGTTTGGACGAGGATATCGAGCATATAAAAAGGGCGATGATGGGTGCCTTCGGCGCGCTGGGCGACGACCTCTTTTGGGCGGGGTTGATGCCGGCTTCGGCCCTCGTCGCGATGATCGTCTACGCGCTCCAGCCGGACCTGGCGCTCGCCGCGGCCGTGGGAGCGTTAATAATCTACAACATCTTTCACTATTGGGCCCGGGTGCGTTTATTCGAGTTAAGCCTCCGCTTGGGCCGGCGCGTTACGCGTTACTTCCGGCTCCTTCACTTACCCCAGCTCGTAGTAGGCGTAAAAATTGCCGCGGCGTTTCTGTTGGGCGTATTCGCGACCGCGGTCGTGTGGCGCGGCGCCGCGGGTATCCCTTCCCCTCTCCCCGGCGGCGTAATGACGGCGGCGGGGGCGGCGGCGGCCTTTGGCCTGATGAGCGTAGGCGTTAAGCCGGGGATGACCTGGCTCGTCGTTATGGGAGCCGCGGTTGTGATCGGCGTGAGCTGGTCTTGCCAATAGGTACCTATGGTCCGTAACGAGATAAAGGTAAAACAAAAGACCGGTTTGCACGCGCGGCCCGCGGCGAAGTTCGTCAAGATCGCGCGCGCGTTCAAGTCGGAGATTATCTTGGAGAAAGACGGCGAACGGGCCGACGGAAAATCTATTTTAGGCGTGATGTCGCTCGCGGTGGCGCGCGGCGATACCGCGTTCTTGGAGATTACCGGCCCGGATGAGAAAGAGGCCGGCACGGCCCTCCGAGAATTCCTCGAGAACGGCGGCGGCTACAAGCGATGAGAGATTTCCCCGGCATACCGGCCAGCCCCGGCTTCGCTATCGGGAAGGCTTTCCCCGTAGCGCCGCGCGGCCTAAAGGTCGAACATCGGGAGATAGCCGACGCGGACGTCGAGGCCGAGCAGGCGCGGCTTGCCCGGGCCCTCGCGGTGACCCGCGACGAGTTCGCCCAAATGCGCGACCGCGTCGAGAGGACCGACGCGGCGATACGGGCCGATATCTTGGACGCGTATATGTTGATACTCGACGACGAGAT
>CAZJNB010000023.1:0-12384 GCA_964547385.1 uncultured bacterium | reverse complement strand
ATTGCACATAACTCTGCCCCAACTGATATCAACTCACCACACTACTCAGCCGCGTAGGGCCGGGCCGACGCAGGCACGACCTTCACAAACGACGCCGCCCATACCTCCTCCGGCGCAACGTCGAAGTGCCCGCAGAAGTCGCGTAGTATCGGCTCCAGCGTCTTGCGGTCGCGCTCGTCGAGCGGTTGTTTGACGGCGCCGACGCCGAGGTAGTAGTCGGGCACGTCGCCGCGGAGGTAGATGACGCCGCCGTGGATGCCGCTCGCGAGGTTCGGGCCTACGATGGGCCGGCCGTCGCGCCGGCCGCCCACGCCCAGCTCCATCCCCAGCGCCACCAAGACGCCGCCGGCCATATACTCGCCGAAGAACTCGCGCGCGCGGCCGCCATAGACGATTACCGGCCGCTGGCGCCGGAACTCCTTCATATGGATGCCGATGCGGTAGCCGCCGTCGCCCTGGACGAATATCCGGCCGCCGCGGGCCGCGAGGCCCGTTACGTCCCACGCGTTGCCGTGAATTATCAACGTACCGCCGTTCATCGTGTTCCCGGCCTGGTCCTGCGCCGAGCCGAAGACCTCGACCGTCGGCCCGTCCATAAAGACGCCCAGGTCGTTACCCGGCGTGCCGTATATCTCCAGGCGGACGTCGCCCTCCAGGCCCGCGGCGATGAAACGTTGGCCGTGGACGTCGCGGACCTTGATGACGTCGTAGCCCGCGGTCGCGGCGTTGTGTATCTCTTCGTTCAGCGGCCGGTAGCGCTTGGGCTCGCCCTGCGCGTCGAGCGCCGTAACCTCGGCCACCTTCAACTCGTTCTTCACTTCGACGACAGTTTCCATAGCTTTAATCCGACCAGGGTTCGCCGGCGTGCTTCACGCCCAGCACCTCGGCGATTTTGGGGTTGGGGCCGATATAACGTAAGCGGTCGCGGTTGCCCACCAGCGACTCCACCGCGTCTATTCCCAGCGCGCCTAATATCTCGCGGAGCTCTTCGGTCCAGGCGTGGAACATGTTCGCGAGACGTTGCGCGGCGATGTCGGCGTCGAGCCGCCGCACGAGGTCCGGCCGCGGCGTCGCGATTCCCCAGGCGCAGTTGCCCAAA
This sequence comes from uncultured bacterium, assembly GCA_964547385.1. GTDB lineage: Bacteria > RBG-13-66-14 > B26-G2 > WVWN01 > WVWN01 > CAZJNB01. The sequence continues at coordinate 11,285 of CAZJNB010000023.1, read as the reverse complement.
TGGCACATCTGGCAGGAGCGACAGCCCATCGCGATCTGGACCGATTGTCCCAGCATCGCCGCGTCCGCGCCCAACGCCAGCACCTTCACCAGGTCCGCGGCGTAGCGGATACTCCCGCCCGCGATGATGGAGACTTGGTGGCGGATGCCCTCCTCGCGCAGGCGCCGGTCGACCGCGGCGACGGCGAGCTCGATGGGGATACCGGCGTGGTCGCGGATGATGCGCGGCGCCGCGCCCGTCCCGCCGCGCAGGCCGTCGAGGGTGATGAAGTCCGCGCCGGCGCGGACGATGCCGGAGGCGATCGGCGCGCTGTTGTGCACCGCGGCGATCTTGACGCCCACCGGCACGCGATACCGGCTCGCCTCTTTCAGCGCGCCGATGAGCTGGGCCAGGTCCTCGATGCTGTAGATGTCGTGGTGGGGGTAGGGCGAGAGGGCGTCGGTCCCCTTCGGTATCATCCGCGTCTCGGAGATTAAGGGGTCCACCTTCTCGCCCGGGAGGTGGCCGCCGTGGCCCGGCTTGGCGCCCTGGCCTATCTTTATCTCCAGCGCGGCGACCTCTTTGAGGTAACGCGGCTCGATGCCGAAGCGGCCCGAGGCCACCTCGCTGTTTATCACGTCCGCGTATTCGTAGAAGTCGGGATGGAGGCCGCCCTCGCCGGTGCCGACGAGGATGCCGACCTCCTTCGCCGCGCGGAATATCGCGACGCAGGCGTTATACGACAACGACCCGAGCGACATATGCCCCACGACGATGGGCGTCCGGAGGCGGAAGTTGGGGTAGGCCGCGCCGCGGCCCGCCGTGATTTTACCGTCCTCTTCGCGGACATCCATCTGCGCCGGCTTGCGGCCCAGATACGTCGTCGTCTCGATGGGCTCGCGCAGCGGGTCTATGGACGGGTTGGTAACCTGCGCCGCGTCCAGCAGGAGGTCGTCGAAGATGACGCGGTAGGGGAGGTCGGTGCCGGAGCCGGCGAGCATAACGCCGCCGGTGCTGGCCTGCTCGTAGATGATGCGGCGGATGCGCTCGCTGTAGGTGTAGTGCGGCGCGAAGGCGATGGGGCCCGCTAGAATCGAGATGGCCTGCTGGGGGCACATCGTCGCACAGCGTTGGCAGGCGACGCAGTTCTCGTTTTTCGCGACGATGCGCTCGCCCGAGAACGAGAGCACGTCGTAGGTGCAGTTGACGGTGCACCGCTCGCACAGGCGGCAAAGCTCCCGGTCTATCTTGACCTGGAAGCGCGGCGGAATTTCGTGGTAGATGTCCATCGTTATAGGGCCATTTTGGGTAAAATGCACTTGACATATACGGGTTCATAGCGTATAATAAAGGAGGAGTGGGTAAGGCCCGCGCCAGCGTGCAAGGCGCATAAGCTATCTGTAAGATAGCCGCCCGCGGGGTCCACTCCTTTTTTGTTAAAATGGCTTGAACTCGTCAATAATCTTCCCTTTGATGACCCGGCACGCGTCCGCGTGCCCTTTTTCGTATTTGCGCCAAATCGTATTAGCCACGACGTGCGCCGCTTGTAGTCCAAGCGAACTTCGGGAATCCATTGGCGTAAAACTAAAGTTATGCGGTGACCCGTATTTCGTTGCTAGCCTTACTCTTAAGTAGTTATCGATCATATATCCATACCGGTTTTTGATAGACCGCTCGTCGGTATTGATATGACACCGGTCGTTTCGCGCGAGGTAAGGCAATAGTATCAGGCCCGCCGCGTAGGCGTAAAGGATGTTTTGCCGGCCTTTCGATTTTAAGTGTTCGTAAACTTTCGCCTTCTCGATAATTACCGCGGCGACTTCTAGGTCGACTAAGTCCGATAGTCTCTTTAATAATATTTTCCTTACTCTTGGTTTGAGGTCCTTTCCTTTCAGCTCTCCGGCTTTTTTAAGTGCCCCTTCTTCTTAGCTTCTATTACAGCTCGTTTTAATTCCGTGGTTGCTTCGGTCGCTATAAAAGCAATTACCAAATAGTCGCTGGCGCCGGGGCGGTGGAAGCCGAGGTCGCCGCTTTCATCTAAATATAATACTTTCGCCAAACGTTTCCCGAACCTGTTCTATTCCGCTTCGCCGAACCCTACCTCCATCCCCTCGAAATAATCCTCGGTCCCGCGGCGGACCAGGCCCCGGCCTACGCCGGCGATTATCGGCTGGCCCGCGCGGGGCGCCCACGCCGCCTGCGCCTCCTCGCCCAGGACCTCGATCGCGCACTCCTCGCTCGCGAGGAAGACGGTGTTGCCGTCCGCGGACTCGGCCGCGACCAGCGGCCTAAGCTTCTTGCGGTCCGTCATCCCGAGGAGCGTCGGCTTGGGCGCGTTCCGGCCTACCGCGATGCTGAAGGGCCCGTTGAGCATCGCCGGCCGGTAGTTCTTGCGGACCTCCCGCAACAGCTCGCGGACGTTCTCGTTCTCGAGCTCGTCTATTATGAAGTGATACGGCGGCGCCAGCGCCGCGCACGCCACCAGCTCCGGCAGGCGTTGGCGCCTCAGCAAGAGGTCCAAGATGTAGGCGATGACCTCGCTGTCGGTGAGCAGGGTGCACTTGTACCCCCACATCTCGACGAAGCGGCGGTTCGTCCCGTAGGAGGTTATCTCGCCGTTGTGGACGATGGAGAGGTCGAGGATGTTGAAGGGATGCGCGCCGCCCCACCACCCCGGGCTGTTCGTGGGGAAGCGCGAGTGCCCGAGCCACAGCTGGGCCTCGTAGCCCTCGACGCCGAAGAAGGCCGCTATCTCGTGCGACCAACCGTTCCCCTTGAAGACCGCCATATCTTTGCCGGAGGACATCACGAACGCGCCCGGAACCTCCGCGTTGATGCGGAAGACCTCCGCGGCGACGTAGTCGTCCGTCTCTTCCTCGCCAACCTCGGCCGGCGGCGCCACGAAGAAGCGCCAGCATATCGGCCTGGCGCCCGTAATCGTCGCGACGTCGAACGTCGGTATTTCCTCGTCGCCGTCTAGCCGGAAGCGCGCCGCGATGACCTCGCGCGCCCGCGCCCGCGCGTCGCCGTCGTCGAGCAGGAGCTGGAGGCAGTAGAGCTCCGCGCGCGCGGGAAATAGGCCGTAGGCGGCGTAGCCGGCGCCCAGGCCGTTCTCGCGGTCCACCATCGTGCGGACCATCTTCGCGATGCGGGCGCCGCTCTCCCGCCGGCCGTCGAGGTTGATGAGCGCCGCGATGCCGCAGGCGTTGCCGACGCGCTCGCCCGGCCCGCGCGGCGTCGCCGGCTTTCCCGATAACCTTCCGAACGCCTTGCTATTCATCCTCGGCCCTATCCGCAACGCCGACGATCTTCGCGACCTCCGCGGCCGTCGGCTCCGGCGCGGGCCCCAGGCCGAACTCCTCGCGGGCCCAATCCTGTTTTTGGACCGCGATGCCCGTCTTGCGGACGGCGTCGAGCCGCGCCATCACCGGCGCCGGCTCCACGCCCCGCGCGAGCGCGAGCCGCCTCAGCGTCTCGAAGGTCTCCGCCAGGCCCCGGCCTTGCGGGCACCGCCGCGTGCACTCGTGGCACGCGAGGCAATACCATATCTCCTCGTTCGCGAGCAGGTCCTCGATGTCGCCGGCGACGATTTTATCTACGATGGCAAGCGGGTCGTAGGTGTTGCGCTTCGCGACGTCCGCCTGCGCCCGCACGACGGTGCATTCGTGGGAGCAGGCGCCGCAACAGGCCGCGAGGCTCTCGACTGCGAAGTGCGCCCGGAGGTCATCGCCTTCGGGCGTGACGCCGAGCTTCTTCAGGACCTCGCCCGGGCGCACCGCGTGCCACCCCTTGAACCGGAGCTCCTTCGCGGCGACGCCGAAGGCCAGGCACATCAACTCGGCGAGGTGGAAGACGGGCCGCCTAAGCTCCTCGTCTACCAGTTTCGCCCGGAGGTCGAACTGCAGGAAACAGCTCGGGCACGTAAGGACGACGGCGTCGGCCGCGGCCCCGGCGATACTGCGCATCTTGCGCCGGAGGAGCTGGGCGCTGGCGCCCTCGTCGAAGGCCGCGAGCGAACCGCCGCAACAGCTGAGCAATTCGCCGTAGGCGACCGGCTCGGCGCCGAGCGCCCGCAAGACCTCTTCCATAATCGTCGGCGCGTCGGCGTCGTCCACCGCCAGCGTTTCCGGCGAGAGGGCGTGACAGCCGTAGTGGGTCGCGACGCGCAGGCCGGCCAGCGGCGTCGTTACCCGCGCCGCGATGGCTTCGGGCCCGAGGCGGCGGAGGAGCTCGAGGATGTGGAGGACGCGGACGCCGCCGTCGTAGGCGCACGCCGCCGCGGCGAGCCGCTCGTTGACGCGGGCGCGAACGCCGGCGTCGCCCAAGCTTCGGGCCGCGGCCGCGAGCGATTGGTAACAGCCGTTACAGACGACGAGGAGCTCCGCGCCGGCGGCCGCGGCGAGGGTGAGGTTGCGCGCCGAGAGGGCCAGCGTCGTCTCCTCGCCCAACAGCCGGGAGTAGAGCGGGTCGGGGCAACAGCTCACGCCGGCGACGTCGGCGATGTCGATGCCCAAGGCGCCGAGCGCGCGCCGGGTGGCGTTCTCGATGAACGGTAGGCGGTGGGCGATCGTGCAGCCCCAGAAGACCGGGAGGGAATCGGGCATAGCTTGGCTTCGCGAGTAGGTTTGCCTATTTTAACATTCCCGCGCCGCGGCGGCAACATCTATCGCCCGGCGCCGGCGCGCTAAACGTCTTCGTGTTTCCGCTTCGTGAAATACGTTATCCCCGGGAAGGGTTTATAACCGGCCGCGGCGAAGAAGGCGTGCGACGTGTCGTTTCCCTCTTCGACGAGGCCGGCGACGATTTCGATGCCGAGCTTGTCCAACCGCCGCTCGAGCTCGGCGACCAACGTCGCGGCTACGCCGCGGTGGCGATAGGCCGGCGCCACCGCGAGCCGGTTTATCCACCCCTTGCGGCCGTCGTGGCTGCCGAGGACGGTGCCGATTATTTCGCCGCCGGCTTCCGCGACCAGGTATATCGCCGTCGCTTGCCCAAGTTGGACCGCGAGGGCCTCACGGCTATCCCGGCCGCGCGGCTTATACGGCAGGCCGGCCTCGAGCCAAAGCGCGACGACGGCGTCGTAGTCGCCGGCGCGTAACTCGCGGAGGAGGACCGCATCTTTCGTGTCTTCGCGCGCGTTCACTTATATTATCGCCGCCAGGACGAACGCTATTACGAAACTACCGATGACGCCGTTGACGAGCTCGAGCGCGAGCAGTCTACCCGGGTACGTCGTCTGGAGCCACATATCCACCAGCCGCCCGAGTATCTTGGCCGCGGTCAAGATAAGGCCGAACCAGGCGCCCTGGGCGAGGACGCCGCCGGGAAGCGCCGCCTTCACTAAGTTGAAGACGAACGCCCACGCGAGGCACTGGACCAATATCCCCACGAATTGGAGGCCGATATATTTTGGGACGTTCGGCCATTTCTTGAGGGCGGGCGACGCTTGGGCGTTTTTATATGCTCGGGCTACGAGCGGGTTCATATACAGCGCGCCGCCGACGACGAACCACGCCGCCGCGGCGGCGACGCCCGCAAGTAACGTAATCGGGACGTTCATTTCGACTACTCTTCCTTTCGCTCGAGGAATTTCACGTTCGCCGCGCGGATGCTCTCGCTAGGCGTAGGGTGAAACCGGCGCCGCTCGTAGTCGTTCACGAAGATGCCGCGCCGTGGACTTCCTGGAGGCTTTGTACCGTCGCGACGTTCCCGCGCAGGACCTGAGTGGCTTCGACCGTCGCGCGGGCCGCGGAGAGCGTCGTGATTACGAGGATGCCGAGCGCCGACGCGGCTCGCCGGACGGAGACGTCGTCGTAAAAGGACTCGCGCCCCAGCGGCGTATTGATAATGAGGTCGACCTCGCCGTTCTTCACTAAATCCGCTACGTTGGGGCGTCCCTCGTTGACCTTAAAGACGGCGGCTACGTCGAGCCCTTCGTGGCGGAGCCGCTCGGCGGTTCCGCGCGTCGCGACCAGTTTGAAACCCAACGCCGCGAGGTCGCGCGCGATGGCGACGACGGCGTCCTTGTCGTTGTCGTTGACGCTCACGAACGCGGTCCCGCGGAGGGGGACGCCGAAGCCGGTCGCGAGTTGGGCTTTCGCGAACGCGAGGCCGAAGGAGGACGAGCCGGCCATCACCTCGCCGGTGGATTTCATCTCCGGGCCCAGAACGGTGTCCACGCCGCGGAAGCGCTTGAACGGGAAGACGCACGCCTTCACGAAACGCCCGGGGGCGACGCCCTCGCCGGCGAGGTCCTGTTGGGCCAGCGTCCGCCCGGCGGCCACCCGCGCCGCGGCCTTCGCGAGCGGCACGCCCGTCGCTTTCGAGACGAACGGGACGGTCCGCGACGCCCGCGGGTTGACCTCCAGCACGTAGACGACGTCGTCTTTGATCGCGAATTGGATATTGATAAGGCCGCGGACGCCGAGGGCGAGCGCCAGGCGCCGGGTATGGCCGCGCATCGTCTCGAGGTGCTCTTCTTTTACGAGATAGGGGGGGAGGACCATCGCCGAGTCGCCCGAGTGGATGCCGGCCTCCTCGATGTGTTGCATAATCGCGCCGATATATACGTCCTCGCCGTCGCCTACGGCGTCTACGTCCACTTCGAACGCGTCCTCCAGGAAGCGGTCGATGAGTATCGGCTTCGCGGGCGAGGCGGCCGCGGCCTCGGCGACGTAGCGCGCCAGCATCCGCTCCTCATAACATATCGCCATCGCCCGGCCGCCGAGGACGTAGGAGGGCCGGACCAGGACCGGGTAGCCGACGCGCGCGGCGACCTCCCGGGCCTGGGCCGGCGTAAGCGCCGTCCCGTATTCCGGCCGGGGAATATCCAACTTCTCCAGGAGGCGGCCGAAGCGCCGGCGGTCCTCGGCGAGGTCGATGGCGTCCGGCGGCGTGCCCATAATCGGGACGCCCGCGTCTTGGAGGGGGCCGGCGAGCTTGAGCGGCGTCTGGCCGCCGAACTGGACGACGACGCCGGCGGGCCGCTCCTGGGCGACCACCGCCAGGACCTCCTCCAGGTTCAGCGGCTCGAAGTAGAGCCGCGTCGATATGTCGTAATCGGTGGAGACGGTCTCCGGGTTGTTGTTGACCATTACGACGTCGTAGCCGAGTTCGCGGAAGGCCTGGGCGGCGTGGACGCAACAGTAGTCGAACTCGATGCCCTGGCCGATGCGGTTGGGCCCGGCGCCCAGGATGACGACGGCGCGGCCGTCGCCCGGCGGCGCCTCGTTCTCCTCCTCGAACGTCGAGTAATAATAAGGCGTATAGGCCTCGAACTCCGCGGCGCAGGTATCCACCGCCTTGAACGCGGGGATGATGCCGGCCCGGGCCCGGCGCGCGCGGACGTCCTCTTCGCTCGCGCCGAGGAGGCGCCCGAGTTGGCCGTCGCCGAAGCCGGCGCGCTTGGCCCGCCAAAGCAGTTCCGTCGAAACGTCGTCGAGGGCGTGTGCGCGCAACTCGTCTTCTATCTCGACCAATTCTCCTATTTGCCTAATGAACCAGGGGTCGATATCCGTCGCCCGGGCGACGTCTGCCTCGGGCCAGCCGCTCGCGAGCGCGAGTTTGACGTAGCGAAGTCGTTCGGCGTTCGGCGTGCGGAGTTTTTCGCGTATCAGCTCGGCGTCGAAGTCGCCGCTATCGTCGGCGTCCAGGCCGGCGCGGCCGGTCTCGAGGGAGCGCAGGCCCTTCTGCAGGGCCTCGGCGAAGGTGCGGCCGAGGGCCATCGTCTCGCCCACCGACTTCATCGAGGTCGTAAGCGTCTCGTCGGCGCCGGGGAACTTCTCGAAGGTCCACCGGGGGATTTTGACGACGACGTAGTCGAGGGTAGGCTCGAAGCACGCCGGCGTCTTCCGCGTAATGTCGTTCGGGATTTCGTCGAGGGTATAGCCGACGGCGAGGAGGGCCGCGATCTTCGCGATGGGGAAGCCGGTGGCCTTGGAGGCGAGCGCCGAGGAGCGGCTCACCCGCGGGTTGATCTCGATGACCACGGACCGGCCGTTTTCCGGGTTGACGGCGAACTGGACGTTGGAGCCGCCGGTTGCGACGCCCACTCGCCGGATGACCGCTTGCGCGGTATCGCGGAGCCGTTGATATTCGACGTCGGACAACGTCTGCGCGGGCGCGACGGTTATGGAGTCGCCGGTGTGGACGCCCATCGGGTCCACGTTTTCGATGCTACATATCACGACCACATTATCGGTGAGGTCGCGCATCACCTCGAGCTCGAACTCCTTCCAGCCGATTACGGCCTCTTCGAGCAGGACCTCGCCGATGGGGGAAGTTTCTAAGCCGTGGGCCACGGCGTCCTCGAGCTCCGGCACGTTATAGGCGACCGCGCTCCCCTCGCCGCCCAGCGTGAAGGACGGGCGGATGACGAGGGGGAAGCCCAGCTCGGCCGCGAGTTCCTTGGCGGCGACCAAGTTGTTCACGGCGCCGGCCCGCGGGACGTCGATGTCCGCGGCGGTCATCGCCGCGCGGAAGAGGCGGCGGTCTTCCGCGGTCCGTATGGCCCGGAGGTCTGCGCCGATGAGGCGGACGCCGTTTTCGCGGAGGATGCCGGCCTCCGCCAGCTGGACCGTTAGGTTGAGCGCGGTCTGGCCGCCGACGGTGGGGAGGAGGGCGTCCGGCCTTTCCCGCTCGATTATTTTCGTGAGGGCGCTCAGCGTGAGGGGTTCGACGTAGGTGGCGGCGGCGAACTCGGGGTCCGTCATAATCGTCGCCGGGTTGGAGTTGGCCAGGACGACGCGGAAGCCCTCGCCGCGGAGGGCCTTGCAGGCCTGGGTCCCGGAATAGTCGAACTCGCACCCCTGCCCGATGACGATGGGGCCGGCGCCGATGACCAGGACCGTCTCGATGTCGCTGCGCTTGGGCATAACTACACGCCGAGCATCTTTCCGGCGCGCTCCTCGAGTAGCGTTAGGAAGTCGTCGAAGTTGTAGCGGGCGTCGTGGGGCCCGGGGGCCGCCTCCGGGTGGTATTGGAGGCTCCCGGCCGCGTATTCGGGCGCGGCCAGGCCCTCCACCGTTCCGTCGTTGAGGTTGACGTGGGTAACGGCGACGCCGGCGGGCAGGGACGCCTCGTCCACCGCGAAGCCGTGGTTCTGTGACGTTATTTCGACGCGGCCGGTCGCGAGGTTTTTGACCGGGTGGTTGGCGCCGTGGTGGCCGAAGGGGAGTTTGTAGGTGCGGGCGCCGAGGGCAAGTGCCAGCAGCTGGTGCCCGAGGCAGATGCCGAAAATGGGGATATAACGTAAGAGCGAGCGGACCGTCGCGATGACGTAGGGGAGGGCCGCGGGGTCGCCCGGGCCGTTGGAGAGGAAGAGGGCGTCCGGCTTCGCGGCGAGGAGCTGGGCGCGCGTCGCGGTAGCCGGGTGGAGCGTAACCTCTACGCCGCGGCGGCGGAGCTCGCGGACGATGTTGTTCTTGATGCCGCAATCGAGGGCGGCGACGCGCCACCGGACGGCGCCGTCCGCGGCGGCGAAGACCTCGACGCGCTCCCGCGTTACCTCCTGGACGAGGTCTCGGCCGGCCATCGGCGGCGAGGAGCGGACTTGCGCTAAAACCCCTTCGGCCTCGTAGGCGCCGACGGCGACGGCGCCGCGCATCGCGCCGGCGTCGCGGATGTGCCGGGTAAGGGCGCGGGTGTCTATGCCGCTCAGGCCCACGACGCCCGCCTCTTCCAAGTAGCGTCCCAAGGACGAGGTCGCGCGCCAGTTGCTGTAGAAGTCGGAGTAGGCCCGGGCGACGACGCCGGCGAGGAAGAGGCCGCGCGACTCGACGTCCTCGTCGTTGACGCCGTAGTTGCCGATATGCGGGTACGTCAGGCAGACGATCTGGCCGGCGTAGGACGGGTCCGTTATTATCTCCTGGTAACCGGTCATACCCGTATGGAAGACGACCTCGCCGAGGGCGACGCCTTCGGCGCCGAAGCCCTCGCCGCGGAACGTGCGGCCGTCCTCGAGTATTAGGAAGCCGTCCATCGCCTTAGCGAACCCTATAAAAATAAAGCCGGCGCCCGAAGGGCCGGCGAGGAAGGCCGGGGGGAGGTCCTGGGAGTATTGCGGCTGGGGCCATAGTCAAATGGGGAGGAGGAGCGTTTGGCCAATCTATCAAAAAAAGGCGCCCCACGCAACTGTTTTCTTGGCCCGGGGGCCGGCTAGTTAGCCGTCGATGCCTCAGCCGAAGGAGACGAGATATGCGCCTATGAGGGCGGCGATTATGCCGGCGAGCCGCCGGCCCGTTATCCGCTCGCGAAGGAAGAGGGCGGCGAAGACGAAGACGAACGCGTTACTTGTCTGGTTGAGCGCCGCGGCTATGGAAGCGGGCGCGTATTTCATCCCGGCGAGCCAAAAGAGCATCGCCAGATACGCGCCCACGAACGAGCCGGCCAGCGTGTAGCGCCAGCTGGCCACGGCGGATAGGGAAGCCAGTATCGCCCGCCGCCGAGGCATAAAGGACAGGACCGCCGCCAGCGCCGCGACGCCGCCGACGATGCGGACTTCGGTTACCCATATCAACGGCGACCGCTCCAACAGCGGCTTTATCATAACGATACCGACCGCCATCGCCGCGTGGGCCAGGACGCCGAAGACGATTCCCCACGCTAAATCGCGCCGGCTTATCCCGCCGGCCTTCCCCCGGAACGTCGCGACGTAGACCGCGGCGACGATGAGGGCCGCGCCGAGGCCCTGGAGGGCGGTGAGCCGTTCCGCCAGGAAGAGGATAGACAGGCCGATGACGAAGGGGCTGTAGAGGCAATCGACGACGGCGGTGAGGCCCGCGCCCAGGCGGTTGAGGCTCATAAAGAAGAGGGTGTCGCCGGCGCCGATGCCCAACGCGCCGCTCGCGAGGAGGAGGATGTATTGCCCCGCCGGCGCGTTCCGGAAAAGGCTTTCGCCCGCGAGGAAGGCGGTGGGGACGAAGAGGACCATCGCGAACGCGTCTTTGAACAGGTTGAGGGCGAGCGGGTGGACGTGCTCGCCGCTCTTCTTGAAGAGGATAACGGCGAAGGCCCACAGGAGGGCCGTTACGAGGGCGAAGGTTTCTCCGATAGCGGTTCCGTCCCGGCTGAGTTCCTACCTTAATACGTGGTGGGCGGGGCGCTTATAAAACGAGCGCCCTGGGCGGGCGCTCCTATTCTCCCCATGTGCAACCCTTATCATAACCGTTCTCCATTCCACTGTCAAGCCGTAAGCCTTCGTAATTCAACGAGTTATCAAAGAGCAGACCGCTCCCGGCGGGGCGGAAGCGGGGTTGAGACCGATTTCCGCTACAGTCCCAACCGGGCCGCCACATCCTCGTAATCCG
>CAZJNB010000022.1:0-13180 GCA_964547385.1 uncultured bacterium | reverse complement strand
TTCCTCTGCCGCGGCGCCCGCGGAGACCGCGACGCGGCCGCGGACCCGGCCGTTGACCTGGACGACGACGGTGACCTGCGCCGTGGCCAAGACTTCTACGTCCGGCTCCTCCCACCCGGCCCGGAATATTGAGTCGGTATGCCCGGCCCGCCGCCAAAGCTCTTCGGCCATATGGGGCGCGAAGGGCGCGAGCATCTTGATAAAGTAGTGGAGGGCATAGCCGAAGGTCGGGAGGTTTCGGTCCTCGAAAGCGTAGAGCCGGTTCAGGAAGTCCATCAGAAAGGCGATGCACGTGTTGAAGTGTAGGCGCTCGAGGTCGTCGGTTACGCGTTTGAGCGTCTGGTGGGTGGCGATGTAGAGGGCGCGTTCCTGGCGATTAGGTGAATACCCCTCGAGGTCGCCGCGTACGAGGTCTATGTGGCCCGAGACGAGTCGCCACACTCGCCCGAGCCAGCGCGCGGTCCCGCCGACGCCCTCGTCGCTCCACTCCATATCCTTCCCGGGCGGACCGGCGAAGGTGATGTAGACGCGGGCGCAGTCCGCGCCGTGCTCCGCGATGAACGGCCCGGCCGGAACGGCGTTGCCTTTCGACTTCGACATCACCTCTATGCCGCTCGAGCCGTCGTCCCGGGTTACACGAGCCTTCACCATCCCCTGGGTGAACAGCGCCGGGAACGGCTCGACGTCGCGGACCAGCCCCTCGTCGGCGAGGACCTTTTGAAAGAAGCGCGCGTAGAGGAGGTGGCTTACCGCGTGTTCGTCGCCGCCGATGTATTGGTCCACCGGCATCCAGAAGTTGACGCGGCCCGGGTCCCACGGCGCCCGGGCATTGTGGGCGTCGCAATAGCGGAGGAAATACCAGCTGGAGTCCACGTACGTGTCCATCGTGTCGGCGTCTCGGCTCGCGGCGCCGCCGCAACGAGGACAGCTCGTCTCGATGAAGTCCGCACAGCTCGCGAGCGGCGAACGTTCGCTGGGCGTGAAGTCCACCTTCTCCTCGGGCGGGAGGAGGACCGGTAGTTGGTCGTACGGCACGGGCACTTCGCCGCACTGCGGGCAGTGGATGATGGGGATAGGCGCGCCCCAGTAGCGTTGCCGACTCAACAGCCAATCGTGAAGGTGATAGTTGACCGAAGGGCGGCCCCACCCCTGGGCGGCCGCGTCGGCGGTCATACGGGCGATTCCTTCCTCGGACGTAAGGCTGCTGTAGGGCCCGGAGTTCTCCATAATGCCGTAGTCGGTATAGGCCTCGGGCATCGCCGCGGCGTCGGCCAATTCGCCGTCGGCGGCTCGGATGACGGGCACGACGGGGAGGCCGTATTTCCGGGCGAAGAGGAAGTCGCGCTGGTCGTGGGCGGGCACTGCCATCACCGCCCCCTCGCCGTAACTTATCAACACGTAGTCCGCGACCCAGATAGGTATCTCTTTACCGGTGAGGGGGTTGCGGGCGTAGCGGCCGGTGAATACGCCGGACTTCTCGGCGTCCGCGGCGGCACGTTCGATTTCTTTTTTATCGATCGCGTCGCGGCAGAACGCGGCCACGTCGTCGCTTAACGGGAGGCCGGCGGTGAGCTCGGCGACGGCCTCGTGTTCGGGCGCGAGGGCGAGAAAGGTCGCGCCGTAGAGGGTATCGGCGCGCGTCGTGAAGACGTCGAAGTGGCGCTCTTCATCGCCGACGACGTCGAAGCGGACCGTCAGCCCTTCGCTCCGGCCGATCCAGTTACGCTGGAGGGCGACGACGTGGCGCGGCCACCGTTCCTCAATAAGGGAGAGGTCTTCGAGGAGGCGGTCGGCGTAGGCGGTTATCTTGAAGTACCACTGCTCGAGGTGGCGTCGTTCGACGCGGCAGTTGCATCGGTAGCAGGTACACTCGACGACCTGTTCGTTCGCCAACACCGTCTCGCAGGAGGGACAGAAGTTCACCGGCCCGCGCGCGCGGTAGGCGAGGCCGCGTTCGTAGAATTTGAGGAAGAGCCACTGCGTCCACTTGTAGTAGTCCGGCCGGTAGGCGGCGACCTCGCGGCGCCAATCGTAGCCGACGCCGGCTTGTTGAAGCGTCCGGCGGGAGGTCGCGATGTTCTCCTCGGTCCAGGCGCGGGGCGAAAGACCTCGTTGGATCGCCGCGTTCTCCGCGGGGAGGCCGAAGCTGTCCCACCCGATCGGATGCAAGACCTCGAAGCCGCGCATCATCTTGTAGCGCGCGAGGACGTCGCCGATGAAGTAGTTCTTCATATGGCCCACGTGGAGGTCGCCGGAGGGATAGGGGAACATCTCCAGGAGGTAGAACTTCGGCTTCCCGGCGTCCTCCCGGGCTTCGAATATCTTTTGCTCCGCCCAAAACTTCTGCCAGCGGGCTTCCACGCGCGGCGCGTCGTAGTCTTCTTTACCTTCGGCCATAGCGGGTACCTCGCGGTTGTCGTCGCCGGACGCCTTTTGCCGACGTCGCTCGTTACGGGTCATATCAAAAAAGGCGGGCCGAGCGCCCGCCTTGCCTTGTCGCATATTATCCCGAGCGCGGACGCCTACGCCTCTCCGGTGGTTAGAGCGAGTAGTAACTTTTTTATATTCATATCCACGAGTATAATTAGCATAACGCGGACGCGTCGTCAAGGTTAAATGAGTCGGGCGAAGACCTCGTCGGAAAGAAAGAGGCCGCGGCGGCTGAGTTTTATATTATCGCCCGCGACGGTGATTACGCCCGCGGCCGTAAGTTCCGCTAACTCTCGTTCGTAATAATTCTTGGGGTTGACGCCGAAGCGGCGCTCGAACGCCGCGGCGTCGATGCCCTCGGTCAACCGAAGCCCCAGCGTCGCCGCGGTGCGCATCTCGCGGTAGGCGTCGGACGGTTCGGCGGCCGCGAGCGGCCACCGGCCGACGGCGGCGGCGGCGACGTACGCGTCTAAAGGCCGGGGGTTACGGTAGCGGCCGCGGCGCCAGTGGCTCGCGGCGCCCGGGCCGAAGGCGAGGTAGTCGCGGTCCCGCCAATACTTCAAATTGTGCCGGCACTCAAAGCCCGGGCGAGCGAAGTTCGAGATTTCGTAGTGGATGAAGCGGCTCGCGGTGAGGGTGTCGACCGCGTCGAAGTAGAACGTTGCGAGGTCGTCGTCGGCCGGGAAATAATAATCCCCGCGCTCTTGGTATAGCTTTGTCCCGGGCTCCAAGGTAAGCGCGTATAACGAGATGTGGTTGGGCTTGAGGGCGAGCGCATGGTCCACGTCGCGGCGCCAGCCGGCGGCCGTTTGCCCGGGCAGGCCGTAGATAAGGTCGAGGGAGATGTTCTCGAAACCCTCCTTACGCGCGCGCCAATAGGCCTCTTCGGTCCGCGCGGCGTCGTGCCGCCGGCCCAGGAGTTTGAGGGCGTTGTCGTCGAAGGTCTGGGCGCCCAGCGAGAGGCGGTTCACGCCGTTCGCGGCGAGGGCGTCGAGGACCGCGGCGCTGAGGGTTTCCGGGTTCGCCTCCACCGTGACTTCGGCGTTTTCGGCGACGGCGAAGCGGTTCGATACGTCGCGTATTAACTTCCCGAGGGTTTGGGGGCCGAGGACGGGGGGCGTCCCGCCGCCGACGTAGAGGGTATCGGCGCGCGTGGGGCCTACGGTGAGGGCCGCGGCGTCCAGCTCTCGGCTCAGCGCGGCGAGGAAGCGGCGCGCCGCCGCGGCGTCGTAAGGTGCCGTCGCGAAGTCGCAGTAGTTACAACGGCCCGCGCAGAACGGGACGTGGACGTAGATGCCACCGAACGGTTCTGCCATTAATAAAAAAAGGGCGATAGGTAGCGTCGCCCTTTAAGTGCTGTTCTCACCTTTCATACGAAAGTATGGTCCCACCACTTAGTAAGGCGCCAGCGCACTTTGCCTTCGTTGTTTGTATATTTTTCGAATTCGAAGTTGCAGTATCCTTTGTTGGTGATATAACCATTAGTTTCGTCTATCATAACCTTTAGGTTTATGGATATGTTTTCGGCGGTGTATATCTTCGCACCCGGAGGCGGTTCGCCGACGCTGCCGGTCGGGATCGTAAGGTCGATGCTGTAGGCTTTTTGGAACATATTGTTCGTCGCTTGCCAATCGTCCGTATATGACCAAGAATCGGGGATAATGTAGGTACTACCGGGTACCTTCGAGCCGACATCGTTCGGGTCGAAGTAGAAGACAAAGTTGGTGCTCAACGCGTTTTTATAATAGTTGATGTCCCTTTGATTATAAGCCACCTCGATGTTCTTTAAGACGTTCGCCGGCGTCGTCATCTCGGGCGGCGGTTGTTCCACCGTTCCCGGCGGCGGGCTGAAGATGCAGCCGGCCAAGGCCACGGCGGCGGCCAGGGCCGCGGCGGTTCCCATTGCTCTCTTGGTGATTTTAGTAAATTTCCTTTTAGCCATCGGGGGTATCCCCCTTTCTTACTAATACCAATTAACCGTTATATTATATTAATTTCCGGCTTGAAGGTCAAGGCTTTTTCCTTTTATTTAGTAGATAGCTCCCGTCGTTCGTTACGGCTATTGTAATAAAGTATTGCGAGACCGGCCGTGTTCTCACGCCGGCCGCGGCGCCGCCGCGGGCGCAATAAACCCTTTAAACATAATAAAGCCGGCGTCCTTAGAACGTATACGTTACCGCGGCGTTGAGGTCGAAGAACGATTCACCCGGGAGCTCTTTGTAGCGGCGTTTCCGGTCGCGGGTCGTTACGCTATGGGTGTTGGAGGAACTGAAACTCGCGGAAAGCCCCTCGGCGATGACGTACGCGGCGCTAACGTAGCTGGTGTAATATTCTCGTAGCTCCCAGTCCTCCGGCTTCGGTTCGCGGAGGCGGTCCTCCTCCTCGCGGCTATATGAGAAGGTGAACATCAGTGTTAAATTATCGGAAGTATCGACCTCGACGCCGGGGTAGATGGACCAACGCCAGTGGCGTTTATCGGCGGACGGGCTGGCCGGATAGTATTCGCGCTCCGAGGAGAAGTCGGTCCGAAATTCGGGTTTAAATAATTCGCCGAATTCGTGGCGGATCTTGGTCGAGAGGTGCCGTTTTATCCGGGCCCAATCGCTACCGGTTGTCTGGGGGTGGGTGTAGACTTTAGTCGTTTTGCTGATGTCGGTCTGCGCTTCGAGTGTCGTATCGTTGCTAAGGTCGTAGATGAAAGCGGTATTGAGGTTCACGTCTATATCGTCGCTGTCGGTCCCGCGCGCCATATTGTTGTCGGCGTAGCGGCTCAGCGTAACCAACATCGCCGTCGATACGTCGACGCGGAGGTCTTCGGTCCAATCGAAGCCGATGTTACCGTCGAGGTTATTGCTGCGGGTCCGGTAGTTTTTAGTGGGGTAGACGATGAACTGGGGGAGGGTTTCGCTGAGGTAATAGGTGAGGTGGAAAGTGATATCCTCGCCGAGGGCGAGGTCCACGTTAGAGGTGAGCTTGCCGCTCTGCGTCAGCGAGCAGGAGTTGGCGTTAGTCGTATCGTCCTCGGGCGGAAGGTTGCCGCTTTCGTCGCGCAAGGTGTTTTCGGACTCGTCGTAATCGCCGCTCAGCGTAATCTCGGAGTAGTCGCTGGGGGCGATGCGGAGCTGAACACCATCTGAAAAAGACACGTGGTACCGGTCGTAGAGATACTCGTTAAACTCTTTTTGGTACGTGGTTTTATTGGGGTAGAGGTCTTTGCGGCGGTCGAAGGACGTAGTATTGGTAAAAGAAAACGTCGTTGCCGGGTTCCAGCGGATGCCGCCGCTGGCGTTTCCGTTCAAGTTGTCGCTGTCTAAGCCGGGCGCGAGGTTGTCGCGACCGACGTTGGTGCCGGCGTTAAAAGAGAGATTAAGGTTTAAGCTATCGGTAATATCCTTGTTCGTCGCGAGGGAGCCGGACAAGTTATTCGTCTTTTTTCGCGAAAGAATGGGCTTGGGCGGTTGGGGAGGATACGTTCCCGTTTTGGAGACTTCGATTTGCGACGCGCTGATGCTCCCGCTGTAATCTACGGTCATCGTGGTCGCCGTCGTGAGGTTGTAGTCGATGCCGCCGCCGTAATTGTGGTTGCGGCTTGTCTCCGGCGGCGGGACTTCGCCGCCGGTGATAATAAACTTTTGGAGATTATCGGAGACCGCCAAGTTCAAGTCGGTCTTAAGGTCGTCCGTGAAATTGTAGTTTAGGTTCGAATTAACGCTGTTGGAAGCGCTTTCGGTCTTGAATTCGTCGTAGCGTTCGCTGGGCGGTCGGTGGACGAGATTATAAGTGTTGGCGTATCCGACGCCGAGCTGCCATGGCGAGGTTGGGTCGTAATTGAACGATAGGTTAGTATTACGGTCGCGCGTTACCTTGTTGTCTTCCGCGGTCCAGCCGTTCCCGAGGGCGGTGGAAGCGGAGAAGTCGAGGTTGTCCGTAAGGGGAACGGTGTAGGAGACGCTCGAGGAGAGATTATTGGAGTCGCTGTAGGCGTTATAATTGACGTCGAAGCTTTTAGTGGCTTCGGACCCCTCGTCGCCGGCCGCGGTCCCGACGATGCTGAGCGCGAGAAGCGCCCAGGCCGGTAGTTTAAAAGGGTATCTCATCTATAAACGACGCCCCCGCGGCGAGCGGGCCCACGCCGAAGTTAGCGGCAACCGTTTGGCCGACGTCCGCCAGCGACGCCCTCGTCCCCAACGGCACCGCATCTGTGAACGAGCGGTGCCAGATTAAAAGGGGCGTATATTCGCGGCTGTGGTCGGTGCTCGGCGTCGTCGGGTCGTTGCCGTGGTCCGAAAGGAGGAACAAGAGGTCCCGGCTGTCCATCGCGTCCATTAGCCCGGGCAAGGCGGCGTCGATGCGTTCCAGCGCGCGCGCGTAACCCTCGACGTCGTTACGATGGCCGAAGGCGGTATCAGTATCGTTTAAGTTCGCGAGGAGCAAGCCGTCGAAATTTCGGCGGAGGGCCGTCTTTATTTTTTCGACGCCTTCGTCGTTGTCGCGGGTGCGTTCGGAATACGTAAAGCCGCGGTGGGCGAAGAGGTCGTCCACTTTCCCGATACCTACTACTTCGTAACCGGATGCTTTAAGTTCATCGAGCAACGTCGCCGCGGGTGGCGGTAACGAAAAGTCCCGGCGGGCGTCGTCCAACCGTCGGAAACCGCCCGGCTTTCCGGTGAACGGTCGGACGATAACGCGCGCTACGGCGTAGGGCCCGGTCATTACGCCGCGGGCCCGTTCGCCCAGACGAAAGAGCCCCTCGGGCGATATTAGGTCTACGTGGGCGGCGAGTTGACAGACGCTGTCGGCGGACGTATAGAGGATGAGGGCGCCGGAGGCGAGGTGCGCGGCGCCGAGCTCGGCGATTATCGCTGTCCCGGATGCGGCCCGGTTTCCTATAAGTTCGCGGCCGACGGCGCTTCGGAGAGCGGCGACCGCCTCTTTGGGAAAGCCGTGGGGGAAGAGCGGGAAGCGACGCGGGACGACAACGCCGGCGAGCTCCCAATGCCCGCTCGTGGAGTCTTTGCCCGCGGCTCTCATCGTTAGTTTTCCATACGCGCCCGCGACCGGCACGCTTTCTAAGCCGGGGAGTTCGACGATGCGGTTTAATCCCAACGCTGATAAGTGAGGAACGTTCAATCGGCCGCGTGCGCGGACGACGTTCCCCAAACTGTCCGAACCCTCGTCGCCAAAGGATGCGGCGTCCGGTAGTTCGCCCACGCCGACGCCGTCAATAACGATGATGACGGCGCGGCGGTAACGTTTAGGTTTCGGCGGCATCTTTCAGCGCCGCCAACGCCGGGCTCAACGGCGGGTAGGCCACGCCCGCTTCGGTTATAATGGCGTCGACTAAGTGCGCGGGCGTAACGTCGAACGCCGGGTTATATACGGCGACGCCCACCGGTGCGGTGCGAACGCCGCCGGGGGACGTTACCTCCCCCTCGGGCCGTTCTTCTATCGGGATGTCTCGGGCCGAGGCCGTCGCGAAATCCACCGTCGAGAGGGGCGCGGCGACGTAGAAGGGGAGCAGGTAGCGACGGCTGAGGACGGCGAGGGGGAGCGTACCGATTTTATTGGCGACGTCGCCGTGGGCGGTGATGCGGTCGGCGCCGACGATAACGCAATCGACTTTACCCTGCGCCATTACGGTCGCGGCCATATCGTCGCAGATGAGGGTGATGGGGATGCCGGCCTGGCGGAGCTCCCAGGCGGTGAGGCGTGCCCCTTGCCACAAGGGCCGCGTCTCGTCCGCGAAAACCGAAATCGTTTTGCCCTCTTCCCGCGCGGCGTAAATAACGCCGAGTGCGGTGCCGTAATCCACCGTCGCGAGGGCGCCGGCGTTGCAGTGGGTGAGAACGACGTCGCCGTCCCGCAGGAGCGCCGCGCCGAACTTGCCTAATAGGCGATTACTTCGCCGGTCTTCTTCCTCGATGGCGGCCGCTTCGTGGCTCAGGCGTCGGTATAACGCCGCGGCGTCGGCGCCGCCGGCCCGGGCGGCCGCGACCATCCGCCGGACCGCCCACGCGAGGTTGACCGCGGTGGGTCGGGCGGTTTCGAGGTAGCTCGTCGCCGCGGCGACTCTTTTGGCGAGGGTCGCGGCGTTTTCGCCCGCGGCGGCCCGGGCCGCGAGCAGAACGCCGTAGGCCGCGGCGACGCCGATGGCGGGTGCGCCGCGGACAACGAGGCGACGTATAGCGTCGTGGACCTCTTCGACGGTTTCACATCGCCTGATGACCAGTTGCCCGGGGAGCGCCGTTTGGTCTACGAGCTCGAGGGCATCGCCGGTCCAGCGGAGCGTTGGTATCCGGAGCGGGAAAGTCTCCATAAACTTGCAAGATATTATTTAATACCGGCGTGTAAGTCAAGCAGTAACGTAGCGCCGGTCGGCGACGAAGGGCGGAATCACTAATGGTATCAAGGGAAGGGTGTAATATCGCGGCGGCGCGCCGACCCGGCTACTTTCCCGGGGGTTACGCCTCGTTATTGCGGCCCGCCGGCAAATATGGTAGATTACCGCCGATGAAAGGCGTCGTAACGATTCCCCGAATAGCCCGGACGTATCGGAATATCGTTCGCCTCCGCCAGGTCCTCGACGTGCTATTGGCCGAGGGGCTGGGCTTTGTTGTCGTTCGGATGAATTTACACAAATTGCTCCGCCTCCCGCGACGCCTCCGCCGCTACCTGACCGCGGCGCCCACGCCCCTCACGCTGCCGCAACAGCTCCGCCGCGTAGTCGAAGAGCTCGGGCCTACGTTCATCAAGTTCGGCCAGATGCTCGCTAGCAGGCCGGACATTCTCCCGGCGGCGTACGTCCGCGAGCTTAGCCGGCTCCAGGACCACGTAACGCCCTTGCCTTTTGACCGGATAAGGCCTGAGCTCGAGCGGGAGTTGAAAGGCCCCGTGGAAGAGGTCTTTCGTTCTTTCGACGTCGAGCCGCTGGCGTCGGCGTCGCTGGCGCAGGTCTACGGCGCGGTGCTCACGAGCGGCGAAGAGGTCGTAGTAAAAGTCCAGCGCCCCGGCGTCCGGGAGTTGATACGCAACGACCTCGACATCTTCGCCCGGCTGGCCGCGATTGTGAGCGAGCGCTTCCCGGAGGTGCGGCCGTTGGACCCCGGCGAACTCGTGGAGGAGTTCGCGCTCACGATAAAACGGGAGCTCAACTTCGCGACGGAGGCCGCGAACACCGAAAAGTTGCGGCAGAACTTGACGGACGTGAAGGGCGTCCGCGTCCCCCGGGTATTTTGGGATTATACGACGGACCGCTTGCTCGTCGTCGAGCGGTTATACGGGATTCGCGCGGACGACGTTGCCGCGGTCGACGCCGCCGGGTTGGCCCGGGGGAAGCTCGCGCGGCGGCTTGTGGAATGTTTTATGAAGCAGGTGTTCGAGGACGGCTTCTACCACGCGGACCCGCACGCGGGGAACATCCTCATATCGGAGACGGGAGAGATTGCGCTCGTCGATTGCGGCGCGGTAGGCTACCTGACGAAGGACTTCTTGACTTCGCTCGGGGCGTTGATGATGGCGTTCAACGCCGGCGATTACGAACGCGTCGCAACGGAAGTAATCCGTATGGGCGCCGCGGACGCGCTTTTTGATACGGCTCGTTTTAAGAGCGACGCCGCGGCGCTGGTAGGGCGCTATTACGCTATGCCGCTTCGCTATATCACCCTCGGGCCGATGTGGGAGGAGGTCGCGGTCTTGGCGAAGCGGCACGGCATCCGGATGCCGCGGGAGCTCGTATTGCTCGCGAAGACGATCGCGTTGGTGGAGAACCTCGCGCACGGCCTCGCGCCGGACCTTCGGCTGGTCGAGGTCGCGGAACCGTTCGCACGCGGTCTGGTGAAAGAACGTTATTCGCCGGGGGCGTTGGCGCGGGGGGTGGGCGATAGCGTCCACGACCTGAGTTATTATCTCCGGGAGGTGCCGCGCGAGCTTACGCTTTTAGTAAAGCGGCTCGTCCGCGGGACGGTGAAGATAGAGCTTGAACATCGGGGGCTGGCGAACGCGCTTAACGATTTAGACCGCTCGAGCAATAGGTTGTCGTTCTCGTTAGTCGTCGCGGCCATTATCGTGAGCTCGGCGTTGGTGTCCGTCGCGGGCGCCGGGCCGCAGGTCTACGGCTTTTCCGTAATAGGCGTCGTCGGCTTCGTCGTCGCCGCGATGCTCGGGCTGTGGCTCGCGTTGGCGATGCTCCGTTCCGGCCGGTTATGAGAATAAATACACGTGCGTGTAAAAGTATTTTGGGATGGTTATGCCTCGGCGCAATGCTCGCGGCGGGGCCGGCCTGCACGAGAAAGGAGCCGCGGCCAGTGAGCCCGAAGAAGGAACGTGAAGTCGGCGCGGGCGAAAAAGGGCCCGCGGCCGAAACGCCCGGAGAAGTGGAACTCCTCGCAATCGCGCGGGAATCGCTACGGCTCGCGGTCGCGGAGGGCCGAACGTACGAGCCGCCGCGGCCGACGGATGACGAGTTGCTCGAGGAACGCGGCGTCTTCGTAACGCTTAAAAAAGGCGGCGCGTTGCGCGGTTGTATCGGATATGTTTTACCGACGAAGCCGCTCTACCTCGCGGTCCGGGATATGGCCATAAACTCGGCTCTCCGGGACCCGCGTTTCCCGCCGGTAACCGAAGGGGAGTTGCCCGAGCTTTATATTGAGATATCGGTGATGACGCCGCTCCAAGCCGTCGCGACGCCCGACGAGGTCGTCGTCGGCGAAGACGGCTTGCTCGTCGAGGCGCGCGGCCGCAGCGGCCTGCTTCTACCGCAGGTTGCGCCCGAGCAGGGGTGGGACCGGGAACGGTTCCTGGAAGGTGTCTGTATGAAGGCCGGCCTCCCGCCCGACGCCTACCGGTGGGAGGACGCGAAGCTGATGAAGTTCCAGGCGCGCATCTTCGGCGGCCCGTATGTCAAACCACCGGCTTAACGAACGCCGCGATAAGGGTGATAACGTATGGTTTTCCGTAAGCGAGGATTATTAACGATACTACTGGCGTTAGCGTGGGCGTCGTTCGCGTTCGCCGGGCAAACATTTACCGTCCTCTTCTTCAACGACTTCCACGCGCACCTCGAGCCCTTTGAGGTGTCGGGCGTCGACGGAGAGGTGGGCGGCCTGGCGCGCCTCGCGGGCCTCGCCGATGGAGTACGCGCGGCGAACGACGCCGCCGGCGTCCCGACCTTCCTCCTCATCGCGGGCGACGTGCTTCAAGGGACGCCCTATTCCACCGTCTACCGGGGCGAAGCCGAAGTTGCCTGTCTGAACGAGATGGAAGTTACGGCGATGTGTCTCGGCAACCATGAGTTCGACTACGGCCAGGATAATTTGAAACGACTCATCGGCTTGGCGAACTTTCCGGTCCTAAGCGCCAACATTACGCTCGCGGAGACGGAGGAATATAAGACCTTTACCGACGAAGTCGCGTGGCTCGACGCCGGCGACAAGAGGATTTTGGTCATCGGCCTTACGACGTGGGACACGCCTATAACGACGGCGCCGCCGAACGTCGCCGGCCTAAAATTCGCCGAGCCGACGGCGACCGCGGAAAGGGTGATAGGCCAATACGGCGACGAGGCCGACGTGATAATCGCGCTGACGCATATCGGCTTTGAGAACGACGCGGCGCTTGCCGACGCGGTCCCGGCGTTGGATTTGGTCGTCGGCGGCCACTCCCATACGAAGGTGGACCGTCTCGAGCTCGTCGGCGATACGCCCGTATGTTCGGCCTACGAATACGGCGAATATTTGGGCCGGATAGATTTGGATGTGAACGACGACGGCGACGTGAAGGTCGCCGGCTACGAGTTGATTCCGGTTACGGCCCGGGCGCCGGCGGACGAGGACGTAACCGCCGTGATCGAGAGCTACAAGAGAGGGCTTTCCGCGAAGTTGGCGGAGGTAGTGGGTGAGACGGACGTCATCTTGTCGTATAAATCGGCGCGGGAGGCCGAGACCAACTTCGGCGACTATATCGCGGATTTAATTCGGGACGCGACCGGCGCGGACGTAGCGTTGGTCAACGGCGGCGCGCTCCGCGCGGACCTGGGCCCGGGAGAGATTACGACGGGCGACGTCTTGACGGCGCTGCCCTTCGGGAACGAGGTCGTGGTCCTCGACGTTCCGGGCGTGGCGTTGCGGCAGGCGTTGGAACTGTGCGCGCGCGAGAAGGTCGGCGAGGGCGGCTTCTTACAAGTATCCGGTTGCGGCTATACGGTTCGCCCGGGGGAAGGCGTGGACAGCGTCATCGTGGCCGGGAAGCCGTTGAACGACGAGGCGACGTATCGCCTCGCGCTACCGGATTTTTTGGCGATGGGCGGCGACGGCTACACGATGTTCGTAACGGACGCGCCGCCGTATAAGACCGGCATATTACTCTACGACTTGGTAATATCGGGCCTGCGCGAGGGGCGACCGCTTCCCGCGGCGCCGGCGGGCCGGATTAAGATAATCACGGAATGAAAGTAACGCTCGACGGCGAGGAACGGACCGTTCCGGCGGGCGCGCCGGCGGAGGCGCTATTGTCGCCGGCAGAGTGCCGGGAAGCCGCCGCGGGAAGGTTGTTCCTCGTGGACGCGCGCGGGAACCGCGTAGGCTTGCAAGGGGCGGCGGCGGCCGGCGCGGCCTATTTCGGCGTCGCCGCGGGCAAGAGGCCGCCGGCGGTAGGTGCGTGCCTCGAGGTCATCGCCGCGTCGGCGGCGGCGTTGCCGCCCGAGCTGGCCAAATTCCTCGTCCGGCGGGCGATAGAGCTGTTGCGGGCGGCGGGC
>CAZJNB010000021.1:0-13311 GCA_964547385.1 uncultured bacterium | reverse complement strand
GGTAGTTGGACGAGTTGCATGCCGTCTTCGACGACGGTCTGGCAAGCGAGGCCGGACTTAAGGCGGTAGTCGCCCGCGATACGGTAGGTCGCCGAGCAGGCGCCGCAGACGCCGCCGCGGCAGCCGACGCCCCGGATGAGCACATAGCCGGAGAACTCCATCGCCTGTAAGATCGTAAGGCCCGCGGGCACCCGGTATATCCGGCCCATTACGTCGATAGTTACTTTTTCAGCTTCTTCCACCGTATAGACCTCCTCGCCTACGGCGGCTTCGCGCGCCGGCGTCGGCTTAGGTTCGCAGAAAAAGGCCGAGCAAGACGCCGATGGCGATCGCGACCACCGCCATCAGGTATTTATCCAAAAACGTCATCGCCTTCGACGGCGCGATGACCTCCGGCACGCGCGTATCCACGACGTAATCCTTAATGCTCGTGTCCACTTGGGGGCACGCCAAGATACACGCGTAGCACTGTTCGCAATCCTCGCCGACGACGGCCTCCAACGCCATCGACGTCCGCTGTTCGGTCTTCACGAGCCGCGTCGGCTCCCGGCGAAGAATAGGGCAGGAATCGATACAGTTCCCGCACGCCAGACAGCCTTTGTCGCCCTCGACTTCCTGTTCTACGAGCGCGAGCCGGTGGTACGGCTTCATCCCCTCGGAGAGGAGACGACATCGCGCCACCGGCGCCAGCTTCTCGTCGAGGATGATGTCCAGGACCGTTTGGTTCGCCGGCGGTTCGTAATTGAAATATGGCGACATTATATCACCCCTCGTTTCCGGCCGCCGCCGCGGCAAGCGGCGGGTGGCACCGGTCGCAGTTGGCGGCCGCGGGCAGGACGCCGTCGTAGATTGTCGCGGTGTTGGCCGGGCAGTCGTTGAAGAAGAAGACGCCGCCGTCGTCGAGGTCCGCGGCCTTGGCGCCCCATACGTGGACGCGGCCGGTATGACAGCGACTACAGCGGTCCGCCCGGTGCGCCGGCTCGCCGTATTCATCGCCGGCTTTATGCACCAGACCCGCGTGGCAGGCCTCGCACGTCATATAGTTCACGCCGAAGTAGTAGACGTCGCCGCGGTGGCAGCGCGTGCATACCGCCGCGGCCTCGGCGTGCCGGCGGTGGTCGAACGCGAGGGTATCGACCCCCGCCGCGGCAAGGCGCGCCGGCAGGTCGTCGCCGGCGACGACGTTCACTTCCTTATAGGCGTTGTGGCACTTCCGACACTTCTCTTCTTTCGCCCGCGTGAATATCTCGACGTTGTTGAAGTCCTCGGCCGAGGTCAGCGCGACCGCGGCGTCCTTGGCGCCGAGCCACTTGGCGTCCACCAGGCCGAAGACGCCCGGGCCGAAGTGGCAGTCCTTGCACCGGACGCCCTCCTTATAATGCGCCGACGCCCGCCACGGCCGCTGAAAGCGCGCGTCGAAGTGGCACAGGTAACAGAACGTGTTCGTGCTCGAGAACTCCAACAGGCCCACGCCCGCGGCGGCCAGCGCGACGACGGCCGCGGCCCAGATTGCGTGCCCCTTTGTGATATTAATCTTCAACGGATCTCTCTCTAAGGTCTATCCGCCGGGAGCGCTGGTCGCTACGCCCGTTCCTCAAAGAACTCGGCTTCCTCGGCGCGCTTCTGCTTGCGGAGGTAGTAGGCGACCGCCGCGGCCACCGAGGGGGCGCTTATCCCCGCCGGGCACTTGGCCGCACAGCGCGCGCACCCCACGCAATACTTGGCGAGCGACATCACCGTCTCGTAGTCGCCCAGCCGCGCGCGCTGGACGATCTCCATCGGGAAGAGGCGGCCCTCCACCCGCTTGACCGGACACGTCCCTACACAGGTCTGGCAGTCCATACAGTTGAGCGCCTGGCCGGTCCCCTCCACCAGCGCGGCCTGAATCGTATAATCGAAGAGCAGGACTACGATGAAGAGGACCGCGAGCGCGTGGAGCGTTACGACGTGCACCCGGACGGTCGCGAGCCAGAGCGTCGCCTTCGTTACCCAGGACAACGTCGGCGCCGCGGCCACGCCCTTCCACGTCGCGTCCCGGGCGGCGTTGATTACGCCGAAAGAGGTTTGCGTCGCGCCCGTCACCGCGTCCACGTCGAGGTCGGTGCGCCCGATAAGCCGCTCGCGAAGCTCCTCGATGGCGCCGCCGGCGATCGAAATCGTGTCGCCGTGCTCGATCACCTCCACGTCCTCGAGCTGGTGCCCTTTGACCGTTACGGCCACTTTTATGGGGCCACGCTTGCCTTGCCCCTCGCCCTCGTAGGTGCCGTTTTCCGCCAATAGGACGACGTCGCCGAGGTGCCGCGCGCGCCACGCGCGCATCGTCCACACTTCGAAGGCGGCGAAGGCATAAAAGCCGGCGCCGACGACCGACGCCGCGGCGAGCGCGAACGCGAGCCCCCGCTTCCCCCGCCGCCACCGTTTGACTGCCCAAACCACTAAGCCGCTGTAGACGAGGCCGAACGCGAGCAGGCGGGCGCCCGCGAACGCCGTCCCCACGACGGCCACGATGAACGCCAGCCTAAGCCATCGGTTCGTGAACGTAAGCCTACTCTCAGCCAAGGCGCCGTCCCCCGTGCGCCCGATACCACTCGTAGAAGTCGTCGATATAATCGCGGCCTATGGACCCTCCGTAGAGCGCGTCCTCGACTATGTCGAACGGGAGCTTCCCGTCCCGAAGCGCCGCCGCCGTCGCCAACCCCATCTTCCCGTAAAGGTGCGCCAAATCCAAGTGGAGGACGCAGAAGCCGGTGCAGTTGCCGCACCGCATACAGAGTAGGCCGCGGTTCTTGATGAAGCGGCGGTAGTCCATCGTCCGACAAGCTACCGTCAGCTCGGCCTGGAACGTTATCGACGCCGGACAGTGTTCCTGGGTAGCGTAGCAGGCGCGGCATTCGTAACAATAGGCCGCTTCCCACATCCCCTTCGCGATGGGCCGGAGGACGTCCAACGTTACCGCGGCGCCGATTCCCACCATCACCGCGCGGTTGAGCGCCGGCGTCGTCATCCGGTCGCTGAGGTTCGTGAACGGCGCGTAGCGATGGATCGCCGGGAGGGCCGGCGGCTTGTCCGTATCGCCGCTCCGCGGCTTCCATTTGAGCGTAAAGCTGTTTTTGTCTTTATCGTCGTCGGCCATAAGGCTTCACGAATAACGCTATTCTAATTAAATTGGCTCGTCGCCGCAAGCGCAATTTCGCCGCCACGCGGTCGTTTTTATCGCGGGAGGAGTAGGGCCATTATTATGCCGGTGATAAGGCCGCCTACGGCCCCCTGGATGAGTTGCTTGGGCTTCCGCATATCGAGCGCGTAGGCGATGATTACGCCGCTTGCCGCCCCCGCCGCTAAGAACGATAGAAAGAACGCCATAAGTTACCCTTCTTTCCCTTAAGCCTTCTCCGCAAGGTATACCCGTTGCGCCCGAGCCCCGGGCTACGGTCGTTCGGCGGTTTTTTCTTCCTCGGGAACGAGGGCGGTAGCTTCCTCGAACGCCAAAGCGGTGAGGGCGTCCTGAATAAAGCCCCGTTCCTCCCACTCCTTCTTCCGCGCAACCACCCGGCGCAGGAAGTCGTCTCGGGCGGCCTCGTCGCCCCGTCCCGCCGCTACCAAGGCCCGACCGTAAAGGACGATGGGGTTGTTGGCGCTAATCTCCGCGGCGGCGTCGAGGGCCGCCGCGGCCGCGTCCCAGTCCTCAACTTTGGCGGCGGCGAGGCCCAGGCCCGCCTGCGCCTGCAGGTCTTTCGGCTCCTTGGCGGCGGCGGTCGCGAAGGCGTCCCGGGCTTCGCGCCACCGGCCGGTGCGCGCCGCGGCGACGCCGAAGTTGGCGTAGGCGTAGGCGGGTCCGGGTTCGAGCGCGATTAACTTCGCGAGAGATTCGTAAGATTTCTTATAATCGCCGAGTTCGCCGTAAATGACGCCGCTGGTGTTCAGGGCTTCCGCGTTTTCGGGCGCCGCCGCGAGCGCTTTAAGGCAGTAGTCGAGGGCGGCGTCGCGGTCCCCCTGGGCGCGGGCGACGGCGGCCATTCCGTTCAGAGCTTTGACGTTCGCCGGTGCCGCGGCGAGCACTTCCTCGAAGGTTTTCCGCGCGGCCGCGGCGTCGCCCAGCTGGTATTGACAATATCCAGCCATAACGCGGGCGTAGTCGTCTTCGGCGTCGAGGGCGAACGCCTTTTCGTAATGGTCGAGGGCCTGTTCGAAGAGCCATTTCTGGTAAAAGACGTCGGCCAGGTTTTTATGAGCGGCGGCGAAGCGGTCGTCGCGGGCGATGGCGAGGCTAAGCTCAACCTCGGCTTCGCCCAGGCGGCCGGCGAAGTATAGGCCCCGCCCTTTGAGGTTGTGCCCGGTGGCGTCATCGCGGAGCTTGAGCGCTTGTTCACAGGCGGCGATGCCGTCGTCGTAGGCCCGCATTTCGTAATAGACGGTTGCTAAGGCCAGGAGCGTGTCGGGCGTACGTTGCAGCTCGACCGCGGCCCGAGCGGCCGCCAACGCCGGCTCGAGTTTCCCCTCGGCGAGGTAGACTTCGCGCAGTGCGAGTTGGACGTCGGCGTTGTCGCCGTGCTTCCGGGCGAGGGTTACGAGGAGCTTTTCCGCCTCGGCGTGCCGGGATGTCAGCCGGTAGACCAGCGCCAAATTCAGTCGCGCGTCGACGTTCTCGGCGTCGAGCGCGAGCGTTGCTTTCGCCCATTTCTCCGCGGCGGCGAAGTCGCCCAATTTGATGTAGATGCCGGCCAAGTCCTGTTTGATGCGCGCGTTGGCGGGCGCGAGCCGGTTCAACTTTTCCCATTCCGCGGCGGCCTCGCCGTATTTGTTTTGGACGATGTAGAACGCGCGGAGGTTATTGAGCGCCGATTCGTTGGTGGCGTCCATTTCGGCGGCATCGATAAGTAGCGGGCCCGCCTTCTCATAGTCCCCTTCGAGGAGATACAAATACCCGAGATTATTCAACGCCGTATTATAGGACGGCTCGAGTTCGGCGGCTTTTAGGAAAGCCTGCTCCGCCTCCCCGAGTTTGCCGGCGCGAAGCAGGACCGCGCCGAAGTTATTGTAAGCGCGCGCGTTATCCGGATACCGGCTTAGGATTTCCCCGTAGAGCGCAACGGCGTCGGCGAGGTTGCCCTCTTGCTCGAGCGTTGCCGCCCGGGCCAGCATCTCCTCGGCCCCTTCGCCGGCGAACGCCGGCCGGGCCGCCGGGAGAACACAAAATAATGCGGTTATCGCCGCGGCTCTTTTCATTTCATTCTGCCGGCCCGGCGTCGGCGACCGGCGGTAACTGGCTACGCCCGGCCCACGCGAACGCGGCCCACGCCCCTACGCACAACAAGGCCGCGATAACCGTCGTTACCCGAAAGCCCCACGCCATCGCAACCAGCGGCGTGCCGACCGTGCCCAGGGCGTAGGCGAAGATGAGCGCGGCCCACGCCCACGGTAGTATCGCGGGCTCGCGGCCCGCCGCCGTCACGAACCCGAGCGGCGCGAGCGCGCCCGCGAAGAAGCCCACTAAGCCAACTAATACCACGGCCGCGTAAAGCCTGACTAGCACGGGCCACGCCGCGGACGCGGCGAAGAGGCCGTCGTAAAGGGCGAAGTAAAGAATTGCCGCGCCGACGGTTGCCGCGAACGGCAGCCAACGCCGCCGGGCGCTTAGCCGCCCGCTTAAGAGCGCGCCCGCCGCGGCGACGCCGAAGAAGATCGCGGCCGCCGCCGGTTCTTGCCAGGCGCCGCCGCCCAGGTAGAACGCTACTTTTGCTCTAAGCGACGTGGTGAACGCCGCGAATAAAAGGCCGAATAAGAGGAAGTATAAAGCGAACGCCGCTTTGCCGCCGGCCCGGACGTGCCGCCGTTTGAAATAATAAAGCGGGATTAATAAGAATATTATCGTAATGGTCAACTGTCCGCCGACGGCGGCGACGCCGAAAACTCGCCCCGTCCCGCCCGGCGATAATGCGGAATCGGGTCGGCTTTCGAAGCGGCGGCCGTAGGGCCGGTCGTCGGTGCTCGGGCGGACCTCGTACGGGTAGCGGCGGTAGAATTCCTCTTTGTCGGCGGCGCGAAAGTAGGATGAGTAGGCGTTATCGCCAGCCCCTTTCGCCAACGGCTTAGCCGCTATATAAAGAGGTTCAAAGCCGTCGTCCGCCAAGGCCATCAAGCCCTCGGCCTCGAGGTCGCCGAAGCCGCCCTTTTTCGCGATTACGGTAACAGCACCGGCGCGGCGAAAGACGACGACATTATTCGCCGGCTGGAGCTCTCCTTCGGCGTGGAACGCGTCATAGGCCGCCGCGGCGAACCGCATACCGGCGGTCGGCGGGTCCGTCGCCGGTGCCGTGAACGATAGGATTCCCTGCGGCGAGAGACGCCGGTAGTATTCGCGTAGGGCGTTGACGGTCGCGAGATAATCCGGACGGAACGCTTGCGAACCTTCCCCCGGGCCGAACGTAAGCGACGGGGAGATAAGGACGAGGTCGTAAGCTCCCTCGGCTCGCCGGAGGAAGGCCCGGCCTTGGCCGCCGTAGAGTTGGACGGCCCCGCCGGCCCAAAGGTCCCGCGCCAACGCCTTGTCCTTTATTATCTTCACGGCCGCGGGCGGCGCGACGAGCTCCACGTTTGCGCCCCCCAAGGCGATTACGGCGCGCGCGTCGAAGGGCGCGCCCACCACGAGCGCCCGGCCCGGCGCTTTAATGCGGCAGGCTAACGCCGGTGCGTATTTACGGGACGCGGCCGCGGCGAGCGCGGCGCCGTCTTTCAAAACCGGCGCGGCGCGTCGCCCGTTGAGGGTGAGCCACTCGTGGGGCGGCAGGGGCGCGCCGAAGTATTCTTGGGGCGCGCTCCCGGCGCCGGCCGGGGAGGAGAGTTCGGCCCGCGCGCCGCCGCTCCAGCTTTTCGCTGTTACAACGTTCCCCGAGGACTGGAGGAAGCTGGCCGGGCCGGATGCGATGTCGAAGAGCGTCGGCGCCGCGAACGGCATAACGACGGCGACGATAGTCAACGCCGCCGGCGCGACCAAGCGGAGTTTAGGCAAGTTGTAGCAAAAGCCCACGGCCGCCGCCGCCGCCAGGACCGCGACGAGCGCGAGCGCGGCGTTCTCGCCGCCGAGGGCGAACGCGCTTGCCGCCAGCACGACGCCGAAGGCGGCGCCGCCGAGGAAAACGGCATAAACCTTATTGGGTTCCGCGGCATACGCCCGGAATACGAGGGCCGTTACAAACCCGACGAAAACGAACGGGGCGGCGCTCCCAAACGCGTAGAGCGCGAGGACCAACCACGCCCCGGCGGGGGAAGCGGCACCGCCGACGCCGAAGGTTAAGCGCGCTACGCCGGCGGCGGCGACGAGTGCCGCGACGCCGAAGAGAACGGCGTGGAGCGCGAGCGCAGCCGACAACTTGCGGCCGGCGCGTTCGCCTATTATGGCTACGAGGGCCGCGCCTACGCCTACGGCGGCAAAGGAGCCGGCGGCGACGGTCGCGGCCACGTCATAACCCGCGGCGAGGGCCAGCATTTGCCGGAGGTATATCGCGAACGCAAAGGCGCCGGCGGCGAGCGCGCCCAAACCCAAGTAAGGGGGATTATTCTTAGGACCTTGGTCGCCCATAACGCTCCGAATTAGTTAGCCGATTAAGCCGGCGTAGACGCCCCGGGCCGCGCCCGCCGATGGAGGGTTATTTCCCATAGCTAAAGAATCCCCGGCACGTACCGCTTCGTCCGCCGTTGGTAATCAACGTACCCGTCCATATTCCTTGTGAGCAAGCGCTCTTCGCGGATGGTCCTCAGGACAATCGCGAGCCAACAGAGCGCCGTAAAGAACCACGATACCCTGCACGATAACATCAACGTCGCGCCGGCCGTCAACATAAAGCCGGCCGTATACAGCGGGTGGCGAACGTAGCGGTAAGGCCCGGCCGTAACGATGCGCGCCGTGGTAACGCGCCGGTCCACGTAGGGCGTAAAGCCGGCGCCGAGCGCGCGGTTGGCGGCAAACGCCACCACCCCCGACGAGAGGACTAAGGCGCCGCCGGCGATATTTAGCGGCAGCCACTGCGCCGGCCGGAAGATTATGTATTCCAGCGGCGGCACGGCGATGGCGGCTAGCGACGTCCACGCCAGGAGGTGAAAAGTCGGGTCGACGAGCGCCCGGAATACGTCGCGCCACGTCCGCCGCGGCCGGCTGGCCGACGTCAAGACGCGGGCGATGATTATAACGCCGATGTAAGAGAGTAGGAGCCACATCGACTACGTCGCGCCCGGCGCCGCCGCTCGGGCCGGCGTCCGGCGAAACTCCCTCACGCCGCCGAGGTAATCCACTAACGTTTTGAACAGCGTCCATACCGTCTTGGGCGTAAAGGCGACCTTCTCGATACGCGTCTTCCAACAATACCCGTACCAGAGGAAAAACAGGATAATGAACAAACGGTTGGGCTTCAATTTCATCAACCGGCGCGCGGCCGGCCAGAGCCAGGGATACTCCGTAACGACGCCGAAGAACTTATGAAGATTTTCTACTTGCCATTTTACGCGTTCGTCGCCCCAATCGAGGAGCGTACTTATTTTGTTCGTCTCGGGCACGTCGTCGAGAGCGCCGTTGTAGTAGCCTCGGGCCTGGGCCAGTTCGCCGAGCTCGGTCCGGGGGTAGGGGTAGAAGAGCGACGACCAGGCGAAGTCCGGCCGGCAGGCGATGTTGAGCCGGAGCGTTTTAATGTCCGCGGCGACGGGGTCATCCACGGGGAGGCCGGTGAGGTTTTGCGCGGCGACGCGGATGCCGTGCCGGCGGAGGAGGCGGACCGCGGCGATTATAGTCTCGTCATTATGCGGCCGCTTGAGAATTCCCTGGCGGAGCCGGGCGTCGCCGGTCTCGATACCCATCCAGACGGCGTGACACCCCGCGGCCTTCAATAACCCGACCGTTTCCCGATCGACCAGCTCGGGCCGCACGTTGCACACGAACGGTCCGCCCACCTCCCGCGGCAGGCGGGCCGCGAACTCCTCCAGCCAACCGCGGCGGTGGAGCAGGAACGTGTCGTCGTCGATTTGCATATAATGGAGGGGCCACCGCGCCTTCACGAACTTCATCTCGGCGAGCAGGTTGGATACGCTCCGCGAACGGCAGACGGTCCCGCGGCGCCGGTAGAGCTCGTTATAACGGTGGTTAAAACAATACGTGCACCGGAACGTGCAGCCGCGCATGCCGAAGAAAATCTTCGTGGGGTGGGCGCGCAATTCCGCGTCGCCGTCGTATAATATCTCTCGGTCGGCGAAGGGGAGCTCGTCCAAATCCTCCACTAACGGCCGCGGCTCGTTTCGTATTACCTCGCCGTTCCGCTTCACCCATAAGTTGGCGACGCCGGCGAAGTCGCGGCCCGCGGCCAACGCGTCCGCCAACTCCACGACCGCGCCCTCCCCCTCGCCGATACAGACCGCGTCCACGCCCTCCTCTTCGACCAGCTCCGGGAAGAACGTCGCGTGCGGGCCGCCGAAGACGGACACGCCGCGGTAGCTTTCCTTTAGGCGGCGGTTGACGTCGAGGAGAAGTTGGTGTTCGCCGGTCATAGCGCTGTAGAGGAGGGCGGCGGGCTCGAGCCGGGCGACGCGGGCGCGCAGGCCCTCTAAGCCCAGGCGTTGCGTTCGCGCCAGGGCGACGCGGTGGCCGGCGCGCTTGAGGACCGCGGCGAGCATCATCACGCCGTAGCGCTCTACCAGCGCGGTGTCCTTGATTATGATGAGGAAGTTGGCGCCCACGTTCTTTCTTTAACTGCCGCCTAAAAAGCCGCCGCGGCTGCGGCGGCCCCGCCTACGCTCGCGACCGAGCCGGCGCGTCCCCGCCCGTGTTACGCGTTCACCGCTTTGGGCGTCATCAGGCCGATGAGGAACGCGGCGATGAGGCCGCCGAAGGCCCCCTGGGCCGCCGCGACCCAGGCGAAGTCGTAAAGGGCAAACGCCAACATCGCGCCCGCGACCGCGCCCGTCAGCAGGAACGCGCCGAATTGGACGTTCCAGCCGCGTTTTATGTTCGTACCCGTCAGCGCGCCGACGAGTTTCACCATCGCGAGGTTCACGACGACTATTACCCCCGCGCCGGCCAGGAGCGCCGGGAGGTTTTGGACGAACCCGCTCGCCGTGAATATCTCCAGGTTGATGAACTTCATAAATATCGCCGCGAGCGGCGCCATCACCGCCATCGAGGCGAACGAGAACGCGCCTTTAAGGTAGCCCGTCTCGGCCCGCAGCGTCCCCTCGGCCATCATACCCGCGCCGCCCAACGGCGACGGCGCACAGGAAGTAGTCGCGTTTATCATATACGCCGACATAACGATCGCGAGCTGGGTCCAGCTGACCAGGCCGAAGCCGGCCGGCCCGAAGAGGTAGAGCGTCGGGACGAGCGCCGCGGTCAGGATGCGCGAACAGCTGAGCGGCATTATGGTCTGGATTTGGACGAAGATCGCGAGCATCCCGGCGACGCCCAGAATGCGGAAGTCCGAGAACGTTTTCAACACCGTGCTCAGCGCGTCGAAGCCGCCGGTGAGGTAGAGCGAGCCCGCGGCCAGGAAACCCGCCGCCATCGCCGTAACCGGCATTAGCAAGACGCCGCCCATCAGGTCGGTGAGTTTCAGCCGGCATACGACCATTATCAACAAGCACGCCACGACCAGGACCGTCTGCACCGGGTATCTCCCCAGCGGCTGGAAGATCGCGACGACCAGCGCGACCGCGAAGATCGCGAGCGAGAGGTGGCCGCGGAGCGGCGCGGTTACTTTCTTTTGGGGTTTGGCGGCTTCGCCGGGCGCCGCGTCCCGGAGCGCCGAGTCGGCCGGATATATCTTGGTAGTAATTATCTTGAGGAAGAGCGCCATAAAGGCCGTTCCCAAGATTAACGCGAACGACTGCGGCCCCCGCAATATCCCCAAACTCGCCGTCGCGAAATGCGCGCCCAAGAAGCCTTCGCCGATCTGCCCTACGCCGCCGATGGGCGACGGGCCGCAGGAGCCGAAGGCGTTGCGGGCGAAGGCGCCGATGAGCACGATGAGCTGGGCCTTGGAGAGGACCCGCATCTCTTCGGGGCCGAAGGCGAACAACAGGGGCAACAACGCCGCGCCCAGAATTCGGCCGCAAGGAAGGCTCGCGATGAGCGGCACGTTCACCAAAATAACCATCGCGCCGGGCAACCCCAGCGGCGTCTACTTCAACCACTCTATTATTACTTTTAGGGATTCGAAGCCGCCGGAAGCGGTCAACGCGCCCGCGAGGAAAAGGCCCGCCAAGAGCGCCGTAATCGGGTGGAGGATGATACCCGAGAGGAGCTCACTGCCCAGGAGTAAGACGCCCGGGCGGCCCTCGGCGAAAGAGCGGTAACCCACGGCGACGGCGACGTTGAAAAGGGTTATGAGAATGAGGACCGTCTGGATGGGGAGGTTGATCTTCCTGAAAAGCGTCAGGACTAAGACGACGACGAAAATCGCCAGCGTAACGTAGCCTATTACGGTGAACGCCATAACGCCAAGTGCTTTCCGGAACGGGCCCGCGGCGCCCCGGAGGCCGCCGGCCGCGACGAAACCCAAACCTTATTGAGGAACTTGCCTATGGAACTTCGTTTATACGCCGGCGCCGACGTAGTAGTCGCCGGCCGTCTTCGTTACTACGACGGCGTCGCCGGCCCGCAGGCGACACATACACTGGGTGCACCCGGGCACTTTGGCCTCGACGACGCGGCCGTCGGCCAACTCCACTTCGGCCCGGCCTTCCGCCAGGCCGAAGCCCTCGCCGCATGATATTAACCGCCGGATACGGCCCTTCGTCCCGCTACGGAGACGGTAGACCTCCACCGCGACGAGTGCGCCGAAAAGCAACGCCGCGGTAACGTAGAAGAGGATACCGTAATTAACGGAAAACACGTTTATACCTCGGCCAAGAAGACGCGCGCCGCGGCCGGGTCGGCCACCAGTAAAATCCCATCGCTGAAGGCTAAACCCGCCGGCCGCCGCAGGCCTCGCGGTCGCCCGAGTTCCCGACCTCGTCCGCCGTCTCTATCGAAGGCGACGATACGTGCTTTGCCGGCGTCGGCCACGAACACGGTGCCGTCGTCGGCGACGGCGATACCCGTAGGTTCGGTCAAACTGCCGGCGCCCAGCGTCGCGCTAACCTTACCGTCGAGGGTGAATTTCTTTACCGCGGCGTGGCCCGTATCCGCGACGTAAATGCCGCCGCCGGCGCCGGCGGCGACGTAGCCGGGGAGCTTGAGGTCCGTCGGGCCGTCGCCCAGGCCGCCGAGGATGGCACGCGTAACCGGCGCCGCCGTGGCCAAGCGCTCGCTTTGGAGGTCGAGATATTGGATACGGTGGTTGCGGGTGTCGGCCACGAGCACGCCCGCGCCGAAGACGCATACGCTCCGGGGCCGCTGGAACTCGCCGTCCAGGTAGCCCAGGCGGCCGAACGAGCGCAGGAAGTCGCCCTCACCGTCGAACTGTTGTACGCGGCCGTTGTTGGTATCGGCGACGAACGCCGAGCCGTCCGCGGCCGCGGCTACGCCCATCGGGAAGTTGAGCCGCCCTTCGCCCGCGCCCGCGCCCGCGCCGAGGTAACGCGTTGCGCGGCCGGCCAAAGAGACGACGCCGTAGCGGCCGGCGTTCGCGACGAATATCGTCCCGTCCGGCCCTACCGCGACGTCGAAGGGGTTGATGAGTTCGCCCAGGCGGGCCAACTCCGGCGTCGCGCGGCCCTCGGCCCACACCGCCTTGGGCAACGCGCCGGCGAGAAGCGCGAAGGCCCCCGCCGCGCCGCCGGCTTTTAGGAAGTCCCGCCGGCTGAGCGAACCGCCGTTCCCGTTCTCCTGCGGCATCTATTCCCGGTTATATTTCGCTACGCCCTCGACGTAGGCGTCGCCGCCGGCGGCGTCGTTCACCACGACCGCGGGGAAGTCTTCGACCGTAAGCTCGCGGATGGCTTCGGGCCCGAGGTCCTCGTAGGCGACGACCTTCGCGGCTTTAATCCGGTCCGCCAAGAACGCCGCGGCGCCGCCTATAGCGGCCAGATACGCCGCGCCGTATTCGGCGATAGCTTCTTTGACGGCGTCGTTGCGCTTACCCTTGCCGATCATCAGCTTCATTCCCTCGGCGAGCAGCCGCGGCGTATAGGGGTCTACCCGGTACGAGGTCGTAGGGCCCGCCGAGCCGATGACGTTCCCCGGGCGCGCCGGCGAAGGGCCCACGTAATAGATGCACGCGCCGTTTAGGTCTATGGGGAGCGGTTCGCCCTTATCGAGGAGTTCGATAAGCCTTTTATGCGCGGCGTCGCGCGCGGTGAACATCTTCCCGCTGAGCAGAACTTCTTCGCCGG
>CAZJNB010000020.1:0-13449 GCA_964547385.1 uncultured bacterium | reverse complement strand
GCCCGTCCAGA
Organism: uncultured bacterium; assembly: GCA_964547385.1. GTDB lineage: Bacteria > RBG-13-66-14 > B26-G2 > WVWN01 > WVWN01 > CAZJNB01. The sequence continues at coordinate 13,438 of CAZJNB010000020.1, read as the reverse complement.
AGCTCGCGGACCGCGTCTCCTCGGTCTTCGTCCCGACCGTAATCGTAGTAGCTATTCTCACCCTCGCCGCCTGGCTACTTACCGGTAACCCGGTTGGGCTGGGGATTATCGCCGCGGTGGCCGTTTTGGTCATCGCCTGCCCGTGCGCCCTAGGGCTCGCGACGCCGACGGCCGTTACCGTAGGGACCGGCAAAGGAGCCGAGTTGGGCGTTCTCTTCCGCGACGCCGAGAGCCTGGAACTTCTCGGGCGGGTGGATGTCATCGCCTTCGATAAGACCGGGACCATAACCAAGGGCGAACCCTCGGTCGTGCAATATGTGCCCGCGGAAGGTTTTCGCGAAGATGAGCTCGCGCGCTACGCCGCCGCGGTCGAGAAGCTGAGCGAGCATCCCCTCGCCGCCGCGGTCGTCGCCGGCGCGGCCAAAATGGGCCTCGAGCCGCCGACCGCCACCGACTTCGACTCCGCCACCGGCCGCGGCGTCGCCGCCGCGGTGGAGGGCAAACGCGTCCTCGTGGGCAGCGTCCGCTTCCTCGAAGAGAACGGCGTCGCCCTCGACGGCCTCCAAGAACAATTGCCGGAGATGGAAGCCCGCGGCATCACCACCATCGCCGCGGCACGCGACGGCCGGGCCCTCGGCCTTATCGGCATCGCCGACGAGATAAAAACCGACGCGCCGCCGGCGATAAAGGCTCTCGCCGCCGCGGGCGTCCGGACCGTAATGCTCACCGGCGATAACGAGCGGACCGCCGCGGTAATAGCCGAACAGGTAGGAATATCGGAAGTCAAAGCGCGCCTCCTGCCCGGCGAAAAGCTCGAATTCCTAAAGGCCTTGAAAGCGGAAGGTAAAATCGTCGCGATGGTGGGCGACGGCATCAACGACGCGCCGGCCCTCGCCGTCGCGGACGTGGGCGTGGCGTTGGGCACCGGGACCGACATCGCCCTGGAGGCCGCGGACGTCGCGCTGATGTCCGGCGACCTGGCCGCGGTCCCCCGCGCCTACCGCCTCAGCCGTCAGACCCTTAAGAACGTTAAACAGAACCTCTTCTTCGCGTTCTTCTACAACACCTCGGCCATACCGCTTGCCGCGTTGGGGTTCCTCAATCCGATGATTGCGGCCGGCGCGATGGCGCTGTCGTCGATCTCGGTAGTAACGAACTCGCTCCGGCTCAAACGCTTCCGCGGCTAACCGCCGCCCGCTTAAAAATTCTACGCCGGCCCGCCTACCTACCCGGAGGGCCGGCGAATTATTTTCGTTAATTATATAATCGTAATTGACTCTCGCCGGGGGAATATGTTAAACTGGGCCCGTAATTCTCAAATGCCATTTCATTATAGATGATTAATATGATTATATATAGGTGAAAGGGCGACCGCGAATTATGGCAGTCCGCCGCTAACTGACGGGATACGCCGGTACGCCCTCAGCGCATACTAAGACTTAGACGAGGTTAAAAAATGTCCGCGAAAAAAATTCTCGTTGAGGACCACGTGGACCGGGTAATTATGCCCGAGAACCTCAAGGTCGGCCTGATGGTCGCCGCGCACCGGAAGAAGTGCCTCGAGCTCGGCTGTCCCTTCGAATACTACGGCCTCGGCTTCGGCCAATCGCCGTTTCCGGTCCCGGCGCCGCTGGCGGAAGGGCTCGCGGCGAACGCGCGCCGGGGATATTACACCGTACCGGAGGGTATCGCCGAACTCCGCGAGGCGGTCGTCGGGTTCAACGAACGGCACTTCGGCGTCGCCGTCGACGCCGCGGACGTCATCGTGGGCGCCGGCACCAAGGAATTGATGCACATTATATTCGAGATTATTAAGGGCGACGTGATAATCCCCTCGCCGGGGTGGATCGGGTATGCGCCGCAGATAAAGATATTGGACAAACAATTCCATACCATCTCCCTAAAACCGGAGGCCGGGTATAAGATTCGGCCAGACGAACTGGACGCTTTCGTCGCCGGCCTCGACGGCGAACAACATATTCTGGTCCTAAACAATCCCCACAACCCGACGGGGGCTTTATACGATAAGGAGGAGCTCGAGGAAGTCGCCGCGGTCTGCCGGCGGCGCCGGGTGCTGGTCCTCGCCGACGAGATATACGCGCTGACCACCTACGACGTGAGTCGCTTCACGAGTATGCGGACGATATACCCGGAGGGGACGTTCGTCACCAACGGCCTGTCCAAGGACCGCTCCGCCGGCGGATACCGGCTGGGGTATTGCCTCCTGCCGGAGGGCGCCGACTACTTGCGTGCGGACTTTAAAAAAGTGTGCGCCATCGTCTACACCAACGTATCGACGCCGACGCAATACGCCGCCGTCGCGGCGTACGAGCCGAACGAGGAGATCGAGGAATACTTCCTCGTCACCCGAAATATTCACCGGATAATAGGGAGCTATATGAGCCGGCGTTTGAACGCGCTCGACGGCGTAAGGGCTTCGGCGCCGGCGGGAACGTTTTACCTCTTCGCGGACTTCAACGAGCTCGCCGCGGATTTGAAGAGGAAGGGCGTCGCGACGTCGAACGACTTGGCCCATTCCCTGATAGCGCACCCTCATCATATCGCCGTCGTCACCGGCGAGGCCTGCTTGCTCGCGCCCGACGACTACGGCGCCCGCATCGCCTTCGTAGATTACGACGGCGCCCGGGCGATACAGGCGTATAAAAAAAAGCCGCCGGCGAGCGAGGAAGAGGAAACCGACTTCGTGAAACGGAACGCGCCCCGCCTGGCCGAGAGCATCGGCGCTTTCGAACGTTACGTCGCGGACCTCAAGTCGGCTTAGGGACACGCCGCGCGCGGAACAAAACTTGGAGTTTAGGAACGCAGGAAGGCAAGCGGCCGGGAGCGGCGCCGGCGGCCGGCCGAGAATTTTAGGAGGTCAACGATGTCCAAAGTTAGAGTCGCTATCATCGGCGTGGGCAACTGCGCCTCGAGTTTCGTCCAAGGGGTCCACTATTACCGCAACGCGCGCGACGGCGAGACCGTTACCGGCCTGATGCACGTGAACCTGGGCGGCTATCGCGTTCGCGATATTGACTTCGTCGCGGCCTTCGACATCGACCGGAATAAGGTCGGCAAGGACTTGGCCGCGGCGATTTACGAATATCCCAACAACACCTACAAGTTCGACGATGTCCCCCGGTTGGGCGTGAAGGTCGAGCGCGGTATGACCCACGACGGCCTGGGCAAATACCTCAAGCAGGTCATTAAAAAGGCGCCGGGCCAGACCGCCGACATCGTCGGCATACTCAAGCGGACCCGCTGTGACGTCGTCGTCTCGTATCTGCCGGTAGGGTCGGAGGAGGCGACGAAGTGGTACGTCGAGAAAGTCCTCGACGCCGGCTGTGCCTTCGTCAACTGCATCCCGGTCTTCATCGCCCAGGAGGCGTATTGGCAGAAGGAGTTCGTGAAACGCGGCCTCCCCCTTATCGGCGACGACATCAAGTCGCAGGTGGGCGCCACGATTACCCACCGCGTTCTCGCGAACCTCTACAACGACCGCGGCGTCCGCCTCGAGCGCACCTACCAACTCAACGTCGGCGGGAATATGGACTTCTACAATATGCTCGAGCGCGAGCGCCTCGAGTCCAAAAAGATCTCGAAGACGCAGGCCGTAACGTCGCAGTTACCCTTCGACATCGGCGCCGGGAACATCCACATAGGCCCGAGCGACTACGTCTCCTGGCTCACCGACCGCAAGTGGGCTTTCGTGCGGTTGGAAGGCCGCACCTTCGGCGATGTCCCTCTGAACATCGAACTCAAGCTGGAGGTGTGGGACAGCCCCAATTCCGCCGGCATCGTCATCGACGCGGTGCGGTGCGCCAAGCTCGCGCTCGACCGCGGCATCGCCGGGCCGCTCATCGCGCCCGCGTCCTATTTTATGAAGTCGCCGCCCGAGCAGTTTGCCGACGACGTCTGCCACCAAATGGTGGAGGACTTTATCGCCGGCCGCGGCCCCGACAACGAGCGGGCGAAGCAACAGGCAAAGGCCGACGTGGGCGTCGCCGCCGCCAAGCGGAAGCGCGGGCCTAAGGTTAAAGTGAAGAGCGTGACGAAAGCCGCGGCGAAGAAGACGCCTAAGAAGAAACCGGCGGCAAGAAAACGCGCGACGAAAAAAGCGCGGGCGAGGAAATAACGTCCGTCCAGCCGACGGGGAAATGTGGCCGCCGCTAAGCTCATAACGTTCGAGGGCGTCGAAGGCGCCGGGAAGACGACCCAGCTCGGGCGCGCCGCGGCGTTTTTGCGCGACCGCGGCGTCGCCGTCGTCGTCGCCCGCGAGCCCGGCGGCACCGAGCTGGGCGAGCAAGTCCGCGATATTTTGCTAAGCCGGAGCGGCGCCGCGCCGGCGCCCTTGGCCGAGCTCTCCCTCTATCTCGCCGCGCGCGCCCAACTCGTAGCCGAAGTCATCGAACCGGCGTTGGCCGCAGGCGCCGTCGTTCTACTCGACCGCTACGTCCACTCGACGCTGGCGTATCAGGGCTACGGCCTGGGCGTCGAGCTGGGCGGCACCTCGCGCGAAGAGAACGTCGCCTACCTCCGGGAGTTGTGCCGCGCCGTTGTGAAGGGGTGTTGGCCGGACCTCGTCATCCTCCTCGACCTCCCGCCGAAAGAAGGGCTGGCCCGCCTCGCCGGCGCCGCGCCGGACCGCGTCGAGGCGCGGGAGCTCGCGTTCCACCGACGCGTGCGGGAGGGTTTTCTGGCGCTGGCGCGGGAGGAGCCGGGGCATTTTAAGGTTATTGACGCGTCGGCCGACGCCGACGAAGTGTTCGCTTCAGCGAAGGACGCGCTCACTACGATAATTTAACCGTTCGATTCCATACCTATGGCCGTGGTAAAAGAGGAAACGCCGAGCCGCTACACTTTTGCGGAACTCCCGTACCAACGGGAACTCGCGCAGGCGCTGGCCCGTTCGCTGGCGCGCGGCCGGCCGGCGCACGCCTACCTCTTCGCCGGCCCGAGGGGCGTGGGCAAGGAGGCGGTAGCCTACGCCTTCGGCGCCGCGGCCCTCTGTTCCGAGAAGCCCCTTGTCGGCTGCGGCGAGTGTAATACTTGTCGCCGCGCCTTCGGCGACCTCCACCCGGACTTCCGCCGTTACGAGGTCGAGGGCCTTCACTTCGACATCGATAAGGTCCGGGAGATATTGGCGGAGGCGGGCCGGCCGCCGAGCGAGAGCGGACGCAAAGTCCTGCTGGTCGTCGAGCCGGAGAAGATGACCTATCGCAACGACGCGCCGGCGAACGCGCTCCTCAAAACGCTGGAGGAGCCGCCCGGGCGGGCCGTCTTTATCCTGCTTTCGCACGACCCCCGCCGGCTCCTCGCGACGGTCGTCTCGCGGTGTGTGAACGTCCGCTTCCCCCTGCTTAGCGCGAGCGAAGTAGAAAAGGCGTTGGCCGCCGAGGAGGGCTTCCCCGCGGAACGGGCCGCGGCGGCGGCGCGTTTGGCCGAGGGGACCCTCGCGGGCGCCCGGGCCGCGGTCGACGAGGAACACAAAGCCGACGTGGAGAGCGCCCTCGCGCTCCTGGAAGAGCTCGCCCGCGGCGGCGCGGCCGCGGCATTACACGCCGCGACCGGCGCGCGCGGCCGCAAAGGGCGCGAGGAAGCCCTCGCCCTCGTCGCCGCGTTGGCCGAGCTGAGCCACGACGTCGCGGCCGTAACCTCGGCGGCGCCCGAGCTCGTGCGCCGGCCCCAGCTCGAAGGCCGCGTCCGGGCTTTGGCGGAGAGCGGGAAACTGAAGCCGCCCGAAGTCAGCTGGGAAGCCCTCGCGCGCGCGGCCGCGGCCCTCCACGCCAACTGCAACGTCGCCCTCACCCTCGAGGAACTCCTGCTCTCCTTAGTTCCCTAACAACGCGAGCACCGCCTAAAAAAAGAAGGAGGACCGGTCGGTCCTCCTTCTTCGTTTACTGCTTAGTGCGGAGTACCTACTCGACTTTGAACTCGATGCGGCGGTTCCGCGAGCGGCCCTCACGCGTCGAGTTGTCGGCGATGGGTTTGTTACTGCCGTAGCCCACCGCGCGGATGCGGCTCGCCTCGATGCCGTAAGTCTTGAGGAGATAACCGCGGACCGTTTCGGCCCGCTCCTGCGACAGGCTCTGTTCGAAGCCGGGGCGTCCGGTCGAGGCCGCGTGGCCCTCGATGACAACGTTGACGTCCGGATAGTCCTTCATAATCTTCGCCGCTTTCTCGAGCGAAGTGTAGGACCCCGGGACCATCGTGGGGCTGTTCGGCTCGAAGCGGAGGCCTTCGAGGATAAAGGACGTTTCTTTGGGCTTCTCCGGCGCTTTGACGGGCTCGCCGCCTTCGGGACAGCCGTCCTCGTCCTCGTAGCCGTTGAAGTCCTCGGCGTCGTTGGGACACTTATCGGAGACGTCCGGGATGCCATCGTTGTCGTTGTCCGGGTCGGGACAGCCGTCGTCGTCCTGGAAGCCGTCTTTATCTTCCGGGTCGTTCGGGCACTTGTCCACCGCGTCCGGGATGCCGTCGTTGTCGTTGTCGGTATCGGGACAGCCGTCGCTGTCCATATAGCCGTCGTAGTCCTCGGGGTCGTCCGGGCACTTGTCCTTGGCGTCGGGGATGCCGTCCTTGTCGCGGTCGGACTTCGTGAGCGGGATGTCCATACTCGATTGTAAATAACCGCGGAAGTCGGGCGCGCCGGCGGCGGAGACGCGGTAAGCGCCGCCGAGGCCGAAGTGGTAGAAGTCGAAGCCGTTAGTGCGCACGCCGGCGGTTATCTCGAAGTTAATGTCTTTATCGCCGTTCTCATAGCGTTCGCTGGCGTAGCCGGTATACTCGTTAATAATGGAGAGGACGGAGATGGGCCGGATGTCGAAGCCGATGCCGTAGGCGATCCAGTTAGGCCGGTCCATTTTGCTTAACATACCCTTGGTGGTCTCGAAGTTAGCCTGACCGCCCCGGATTACGTAGCCGATGTTGGCGTTGATACCGACGGCCTTCTCGACGAAATCCTTGGATATCAGCGCCATAATGCCGATATTGTTCTGGCCATCGGTTATCCAGTCGGTCCTCTCCTCGCGGATGGTCTCGTAATTTTCGCCGTTGCCGGTGGGGAGGTCGATAAAGACAAGGCCACCCATAGAGAGCCAGAACTGGTCCTGGCCTACGGCGTGGCCTTTAATCGTAATTGCGGCGTCTGCCACGCCGGACTCGTACGTCTGCGTCTCGACGACCGGCTCGCGGTAGTGGAACGCGGCGCGGTAATGGCCGCCCACTTCGAAGTATTTTACCGGGCAGAGCGTAAGACCCGCGGAGGGGAGTATATATACGTCGCCGCCCTCGGGCGTGTCGTAGCTCCAATATTGCCCGGCGAACATTGTAACGTCGAGGCTGGGAACCTTGATGGTGTCGGCCGACCACGTTCGAAAGAGGCCCGCGGTCCCATAGGTAGCATGGGTTCCGACAGCGAGCGCGGTGACGGCCGTAACCAGCGTGGCCGCGAGGCCGATGAGCACAATGCGCGTAATCCTCATATTGTTACCCTCGCTTTCTCTTTGCGGAGCCACCCGGCGGTCGTCACTTTACGAACCACCACGTCCGGAGTTGCATCTCCAAGTTATCGAGATAGGCGCTGCCCTTATACCACTCGACCTTCACGACGCCGTAGGAGGGCGCGATCCAATAGGTCGTTGTGGAAACGTCGGGCGTATCGCCTTGGCTCGAGAGATGGAACAGGAGGTTCTGGGTATGGACGATCTTGAAGCAATTAAGCGAGCCCAAATCCGTCTCGATGATCTCGCGTCCGCTTACCGTTCCCACGATAGAGATATCCATCGTGTCGACCGCATTATCGTTGTCGAGGTCGCGGAGGAGGCCGAAGTAATCTTTCTGGTCTATGTTCTGATAGACGGTGGGGTTGTTGAGAGGGTCCGGGTTCGTGCGGTCGAGGACGTCCCAAGTGACGCCGTCCTGAATCGGTACTTTGAACAAGCTCATCGGGGCCCGCTGGCCGGCGCCGTTGTAAAAATATGTCCCGATGACCGCGTCGCGGTATTCGTTTAGATAGTTATAACCATGTAACATGAAGTAGTCGTTAACTTGGGAGGAGAAGTAGTCGTATTTGAAGAAGATGTCCTTGTTCACCCAGTAACCGGCTTGGTTAAGGCGGAGTGCCTGGTCGTTGTCTCCTTTGGCGTATTTGGTTACGAATATCGGCGTCGCTTCGGCGCCCGGGGCCGCGACGACGTATTCCACCGAGACGTGGGTGTAAAGCGGGTCTTGCCGGTTGGGGTCGCGCGTTAGGTTAAACGTATCGTAGACCCACCGGTCTCCCACCGCCGTCGGGAAATAGTCCTCGCTCGGGCCGTTGGTCCCGGGTTGCTCGGTCCCGCAAGAGCCGACTACCCAGACGCCGCCGAGCGCTACCAACGCGGTGAAGATGATTATCCTCTTGCTCTTTCGTTTCATACGTCTATCCCCTTTCTATATTGCGGCGTAACTTATGCCGTTACGTTCCTCTCGTCCGTCCGCGCGACCCTCCTTTCGGCTGGCGAACTCTCCGTATATATCAAGCCGAAGCGCTTATCCGCCCACGCCCTTCGGCGCGCATTATATTCCTCCGGCCGCCGGCCGTCAAGACCTATTTCGCGCGCTACGCCGCGGCCTTCAGTCCCGGCGCATCAACCAGACCGCGCCGCCCGCCAAAGAGACCCCGGCCACGACCGACGGCACGTTCACCGTTTTAACGCGTTTGAGCGGTAAATACTGGGGGCCCTCGTAGCCTCCCGACCGATACGAGGTAGACAGACCCTCCCGGTTTTTTAAATGGTCTCCCCTCATCGCATTGTAGTCCGGTTTCCGTTCATAATGGAAGAACAGGGCCCACGCGGCCATCGTCGCCGCCGTCGCGATCAAGCTAAAGCCGAAAACCTTTTTCATATCGCGCGTCGCTTTGCCCGTCCTATCTTGGAAGCGGTTCGCCTCCAACCGGGCCCACACGTCCTCCTCGCCTTCGCCGAAGTAGAAGACCTCTTCTTCCTCCCCGTCGTCCCCCGAGAGCGCCACGAGCGGCGCGCCCGTGTCGTCGAGGAAATAGCGGACGTTCTCAGCGACCGCGTCGCCGGCGCGCTCGTCGTCGCCGCCGAAGTCGTAGGCGACGGCGGGAGCGCCTATCAGCGCGGCCGTTAGGAAAGCCGACAAGAGCTTTCTTATACTTGAACCGAACATCTCCGTAGGCGAATTTACCTAAACACGGCGCCGGTGTCAATATTTATTTTAAGAGGCCCCCTCAAAATAGGGGCACGGTCCGCCCGACCGCCGTCCGTAATCGCCTTTCCCCTTTACATCTTTTTTCCCTTCTGCTAACATCCGTTTCCGACGATGGCCGCGGAACCACAACTCCACTTGGGCGTGGAGGAAGAGTTCGCCCTTCTCCACGGCGACGGCTCCCTTGCTAACGAGTTTGACGCTCTTTGGGCACGTGTCCCGGCGCGTTACCGGCCCGAGCGCGTCAAGCGCGACCTCCACTATTGCATGGCCGAGATAGCGACGCCGGTATGTTCGACGCCGGCGGAAGTGGAAACCTCCCTCGTGGAACTTCGACGGGTGGTGGGAGACGCCGCCGCGGCGCTCGGCCTCCGCGTCATCTCCGCCGGCGTCCACCCTACCGCGCCGATGGCCGATGGCAAGCTGGTCGAGACGCCCCGCTTCCGGCGCCTTATTGACGGCGGCGCGCTCCGCGGCGACGGCGTCCACTTCGGCCTTCATCTCCATATCTCCCTCGACGGCCCCAAGGCCCGCGTCGCCGTCGTCAACCGGCTGCGGTGGCACATCCCCGACTTCGTCGCCCTCGCGGTGAACTCTCCTTTCTATCGCGGCCACTACGGCGGCGTCAAGTCGGTCCGCCTGGGATGTTACGAGCCGGTCCCGACCGCCGGGCCGCCGCCGCCGATGAAGAAATTCCGCGACTGGGAGCGCGTTCTAAAGTCCTATGAGAAATACGGCGTCGAGAGCGAGCGGGATTATTACGGCGATATCCGCCACCGGAGCAAGCCGCCCACCGTCGAAGTGCGGGTAATGGATACCCAGCAGTCGGTCGCGGAGACTATGATGGTTGCGAGTTACGTATGGGCGTTGGCCCGCCATTACGGTCGCCTCCTGGCCGACGACTTCCTCCCGCCGATGACGGAGACGGAGCTCTTGCACAACCGCCGCCTCGCCTATCACGCCGGCCTCGACGGCGTCTTCCTCCTCTATCACGAACACCTCCGCCGGCCGGAGTATATCGGGCACACCCTCCGCCACCTTATCGCCGCCGCGCCGCCCGAGGCCCCCTACTTGGAGCAGTTACTGAGCCGCGTCGCCGCGGGCGACACGGGCGCCGACCGCCAGCTCCAGTTCGTCGCGAGCGACCGCGCCGACGCCCCGGCCCTCCTCGCCGAGCTCGAGCGCCGCTTCGCCGAGGGCATCTGAGATGGCCGCCCAAAGAGCGCGCCGGGGGTATTTTGCGCTCGTGCTCCACAGCCACCTCCCCTACGTCCTCGGCCACGGCGGTTGGCCCCACGGCACCGATTGGCTCTACGAAGCGGCGTGCGAAACCTATATCCCCCTCCTCCGAACCCTCTTCGCCCTCCGCGACGAGGGTATAACGCCCAAGGTAACGGTCGGTATCACGCCCATCCTGGCCGAACAGCTCGCCGACGCCGCTTTCGTCGCCGGCCTCGACGACTATATCGAGATTAAAACGCGCGCCGCCCGCGACAACGGCGCCGACTTTACTCGGCAAGGGCGGGCCGACTTCGCCGCCCTCGCGCAGAGGTGGCAGCAGTTCTACGCCGGCGCCCGCGCGGACTTCGCCGGCCCCCTCCACGCGGACGTGGTCGGCGCCTTCCGCGAGCTCGGCGAAACGGCCGGCGTCGAAATCATCACCTCGGCCGCAACTCACGCCTACCTCCCCCTTCTGGGCCGCGACGAATCCATCGGCCTCGAGCTCCACGCGGCCCTCGCCGCCCACCGCCGCCACTTCGGCTCGCGCGCCGCCGGTATATGGCTCCCCGAATGCGCCTACCGCCCCGGCTACGAATGGCGCTATCCCCTCCCGCCCTGGGCGGACCGCCCGCCCGTAGAACGCGCCGGCCTCGAGGACGCCCTATCCCACGCCGGCCTTAGCTACTTCGTCGTCGACACCCACCTCCTTGAGGGCGGCCGGCCGTTGGGCGTCTACGCGGCGCGTTTCGACGCGCTCCGGCGGCTCTATGAACAAGCGCGCGCGCGCGCCGCGCCGCCGGCCCGGGCGCCGAAGTTGACAACGCGCCGGCCTTACTACGTCGGCGCCGCGGAACCGGCGGTAGCGTGCTTTGGCCGGAACGCCGAGACGGGCCTCGTCGTCTGGTCCGGCGAGCACGGCTACCCGGGCGACGGATGCTACTTGGACTTCCATAAAAAACATTCCCCCGGCGGCCTCCGTTACTGGCGCGTTACCGCGCCCGGGACCGACCTCGCCGCCAAGGAGCCGTATCGGCCGGACGAAGCCGCGGCGCGGGTCGCCGAGAACGCGGACCACTTCGTATCGCTCGTACGACGGCTCCTCGCGGCCGCCGAGGAAGAGGCCCCCATTATCGTCGCGGCTTACGACGCCGAGTTGTTCGGCCACTGGTGGCACGAGGGCCCGGCTTGGCTTGGCGAGGTTCTACGCCGCCTCGCCGCGGCGCCCGACGTAGAATTGATAACGTGTGGCGAATACTTGCAATGCTTCCCGCCCGACAACGCCGTCGCCCTCCCGGAAGGCTCCTGGGGAGAAGGCGGCTTCCACAGCATCTGGCTGAACGCGGACACCGAATGGTCGTGGCGGCTCATCTACGAGGCCGAGGACGCCCTCGCCGCGGCCGCGGCGACGAACGTCCGCACGCCGCTCGGGAAGCGTTTTTTCTCCCAAGCGTTGCGCGAGTTTTTATTGCTCGCCGCCTCCGACTGGCAATTCTTGATCACGACCTGGAGCGCACGGGACTATGCTGAAGGGCGTGTCCGCTACCATTATGGAGCGCTCCGCCGACTATTGGAACTCCTAAGCCAGCACGAAGCCGGCGGCGAAATCGCCGCCGCCGATATGGAATACCTCGCCGAGCTGGAGCGGACCGACCGGCCATTCCCTGACCTCGCGCCGGGCTGGTTCGCGCCCCCCTAACGTGCGCGCCGCGGCCGAGAGATACGTACGAAAGACGTCGGCGCCCGGCAAGCTCGCGGCCGCCCTCCTACTCGCCGGCGCCGCCGCCGCGGCGCCCGGCTTCGCCTCGCTCGCGCCGCCGGCAATTGCCGTCATCGCCGCGGCGCTCGTGATACCCGGCGGCCTTAAAAGGGTCGCGTTGGGGGCCGCCGCGGTCGCGACGTTCGCCGCCGCCGCGGTCGCGCTGAAGTTAATCGGCGAACTCTCCGCACCCGAAGCGGCCGTCGCGGTCTTCGCGCCCTCGGCGCTTCTCGCGGCTAAGGTCTTTACGTTGGCCGCGCTCTCGGCGCTGTTGGGCGCTGTCGCCCGCGCCGACGAGCTTGCCCGCGCCCTCTACGCGCCGTTCAAGCCGCTTCGCCGCGCCCACGTCGACGTGGCGCCGACAGCGCTGACGGCGGCCTTCACCCTCCGCTTCCTCCCGGCGTTCGCGCGGGCGTTCGGCCGGGCGCGGGACGCCGCTCTCCTACGGGGGGCGCGCCGCGCGGGAGCGGCGGCCCGCCTGCGGCTCGCGCCCAAGCTCCTGGCCGCGGCGTACCGGGAGACGGAGAGAACCGCGACCGCCGTCGCCGACGCCCTCGCGCTTCGCGGCTGCCGGCGGGCCCGCGATTACCTCGACGCCCGCCGCGCGAAGCGGCCGTTCGGGTGGCCCACGGTCGTCGCCGCGACAGCCACGGCCGTGGCCTCTTTCACCCTCGCGATGCTATGAAACCGAGGAAGATAAAGATCGTCCTCGAATACGACGGGACCAACTACGCCGGCTGGCAGGTCCAAGCGGCCGTCGCGACGGTCCAGGGAACGGTCGAAGAAGCGCTAACAAAGATACTCAAAGAGCCGACGCGGATATACGGCGCCGGCCGGACCGACGCCGGCGTCCACGCCGCGGGCCAGGTCGCCCACTTCACGACGGCCTCCCGGATGACGACCGCCGAGTTCGAACGCGCTCTCAATAGCCTCCTCCCGGACGACATCCGCGTCGTCCGCGTCGAGGAAGCGCCGGCCGACTTCCACGCCCGCTACGCCGCGCGGAGCCGGACGTATCGCTACGCCGTAAGCTACGCGGACTCGGTCTTCACCCGGCGCCACGCCCTCTACGTCGCCGAGGGGTTGGACGTGGCCGCGATGCGCGCCGCCGCCGCGGCCCTCGTCGGCGAACACGACTTCGCCGCGTTCGGCCGGGCGCCCGAGGGCTCGGAGACGACGGTCCGGCGGGTGGAGGAGACCCGCGTCGAGGAGACGCTCGACGGCGTCGAGGTCTGCATTACCGCC
>CAZJNB010000019.1:0-13903 GCA_964547385.1 uncultured bacterium | reverse complement strand
CCGGCCGCGCCGAGGCGCGCGAGCGCCGCGGCGACGGCCGCCTTAACCAAGGCCTCTTGCTCAACCGAGGCCATAATTTATACCCAACCTCCCGGGGGCGTTATTTCCCGGCGCCGACTTCGGCCGGCAATATGAACTCTACGCCGGCGTCCGGCCGCGGGATAACGTGGACCGATACGAGCTCGCCGACCTTGGCGGCCGCCGCGGCCCCGGCCTCGGTCGCGGCTTTTACCGCGCCCGTCTCGCCCCGGACCATAACGGTTACCAGGCCGCCGCCCACCCGCGTCTTCTCTAAAAGACGCACGTTCGCGGCCTTTACCATCGCGTCGGCCGCCTCGACCGCGGCCACCAATCCCCGCGTCTCGATCAGCCCGAGCGCCATCTCTGTCTTAGAAGGCATCCTCGCTCCTTTCGCCCGGGCGGCGTAACGCCGTTACGTCGTCTGGGCCTGTCCCGACCGCTAATCCAAAAATCCGCGGAACTCCCATTTCCGAAACCACAAGTAGAATATCATCGTAAAACCCACTACCGTATAAATCGCGTAATAGGCCATATAGGCGGTGAAGTCGTAATACCTCGTGAAGTCTTGCACCGCGTCTACGCCAAAACGCCGCGTTAGCGGGAAGAACAACAACCCCTGTAACCCCATATAGGACGTTACGCCGCCCACGATAAAACCGAGACGTCGGCCCCACTCGCGCGCGAGCCATATCCCCACCGCGGCGGCGACGAGGAACGGCGACCACGCCAAGTCCGTTAATATCGTCATCCCCGTTAGCGCTTGGAATACCGGCGTCCCCTCCAAAGATACTTTGTCGGCAATAACAACGTCCCAGAAGACCCGGAACTGGTAACCGAAAACGAACACGGCGCCTACGAGCGCGAGCACGATGCATAATATGTGCAAGTCGAGCGGCCGCCGCCGGACCGCGTTCACCGCCCGCCGGACCGCCAGGACCACCTAAACGCCTCCCCGCTTAAGTTCGCGCAAGACCTCGTCGGCCACCCGCGCCACGAGCACCGCGTCGACTTCTTGCCCCGCCGCTTCCGCGGCCGCCGCCGGCCGCCGCGGGCGGTCGTAGGCCACCCTCTTTATATGGAGGAGGTGCCGCGGCGTGATGTTGTCGGAAGTGATGTTCCCGCCCAGCGTGCCACAGCCGAGGGTGAGGGCCGGCGCGAGGTTGGTCGTTAGGCCGATGGCCCCCTGCGACGCCGGCGTGTTCACTACGACCCGGAAGACCGGCTTGCGGAGGCCGAACTCGCGGATTACGTTCTCGTCCGTCGCGTGGAGCGCCAGCGTGTGGCCCAGGCCGCCGTTGGCCAAAATCTCCATACACCGCTCGCACCCCCGCACCCAATCGGGCGCGTCGTACCACGCCAGCACCGGCGAGATCTTCTCCCACGAGAACGGCACGTCGGGGCCGACGCGGTCCTCGTCGCCAATGAGGATGCTCGTGTCCGCGGGGACGTCGAAGCCCGCCATCGCCGCTATCTTCGCCGCCGGCTGCCCTACGACCGCGGCGTTCAAGTGCCCCCCATCGTCCAGCGCCGTAGCTACCTTAGCCTTCTGCTCCGGCGTAAGGAAAAGGGCACGCGCCCGTTCGAAGTCGCCGCGGGCGGCCGCGCGCGCCGGCGCGTCGCATACCACCGCCTGCTCGGAGGCGCAGATGACGCCGTTATCAAAGCACTTCGATTCTACGATAGCGGCGACGGCGTGAGCAACGTCGGCGCTCCGGTCGATATAAACGGGGACGTTGCCCGGGCCGACGCCGTAGGCGGGTTTGCCGGAAGAATAGGCCGCGCGGACCATCGCGGTCCCGCCGGTAGCGAGGATGAGGTCCACCTCCGGATGGCTCATTATCTCTCGCGCCGCCGCGGCGGTCGGTTGCGCGAGGCACGTTATGACGCCCGGCGGCGCGCCGGCCTCGGTCGCCGCCGCCGCCAAAAGGCGCGCCGTCTCGCCGGAACACTTTACCGCCGCCGGGTGGGGCGAGAAGACGACGGCGTTGCGCGCTTTTAGGCAGATAAGCGCCTTGTAGATGACCGTCGATGTCGGGTTCGTGCTCGGCGTCACGCCCGCGACAACGCCGACCGGCACCGCGACCTCGACGACGCCGCGCGCCCGGTCCTCGGCGATAACGCCACAGGTTTTAAGCTCTTTGACATAATTAAATACGTCGCGCGCGGCGAAGAGGTTCTTCTGGATTTTGTGCTCGACGACGCCGAAGCCGGTCTCCTCGACGGCCAGATGGGCAAGGCGCTCCGCGGCGCCCTCGGCCGCGCACGCCATCGCGGCGACGACGCGGTCCACCGCCTCCTGGTCGAACGCGGCGTACACGGTGGCCGCCGCCCGGGCCGCGCGTATATGGTCCCGCGCCTCCTGGATAGAAGATAGGTCCGCGTCCATCTCGTCCTTACTTCCCGGCGGTGCCGGCGTTCCCCTCCTTCGCGCCCCGGGCCATATCCACCGCGGCCTCGGGGATGCGCTCCGGATACTGCTCAATATGGGCCTTCGCCTTCAACTCCTCGCCGATGCGCGCCGCCTCCGAACGCCACGTCTCCACCTTCGCCTTATCGCGCAGTTGCGGGATACCGATTCCCTCCGGCTTCAAGTATTCTCCCGGCTCTACGCGGTCCTCGAGTTTTATAATCACGTAGAAGGTCGCGAGTTTGAAGGGGCCGGCGAAGCTACCCTCCTTCATCTTCGCGACGGCGTCGCGGTAGACCGGGCTCAGGTCTTTCAACTGACGGTAGCCCCGCGAGCCCCCCTCCAACTTCTCCGGCGAGACCGATTCCATCTTCGTAATCGCGGTGAAGTCCTCGCCCTCGCGGAGGCGCCGCATAACCTCGTCGGCCTTCTCGCGAGAATTTAATAGTATCCGCCGAATCCAGACGCCGGTCTTCTTGGCTTTATAATTCTTCTCCTTGTTCTCCTCGAACCACTTGAGCGCCTCCTCCTTGCTCAGCTCGGGGTATTTGTCGTAGACGTTCAGCTCCCAAAAGCGCTGGACAACGACGGCCTTCCGGGCGTTGGAGAGCCGCCGCGCGCATTCGGCTTCCTCGTCAACCTTCTGCTCGAGCGCGTTTTGGTATATCACCTCACCCTTTACCCAGTCCTCCATAATCTCTTTTTTCGTAAGATAGCTCGGCTGGCGGACTCGCCGCTGTTCCTCGTCCATGCGCTCGAGGTCGGCGACGGTCAAGACCGCGTCGCCCACCCGGGCGATAACTTTCGATTCGTCAACCTCGCGCCCTTTATTACAACCCGGGGCTAACGTGATCGTTAGAGCCAACGCGCCGACGGCGGCCGCGCCGCAAAGCCACACCATTACCTTCTTTCCCGTTTTCATCTTCGCCCTCCTACGGTGACGGCGGGCCGCCAAGTCCCAGCAACTCGCACGACCGCGGCGAGCCATTGTAGGTCATCCCCGTTACATCCGCAAGTGCCGCGGCGAACTCCTCCAACGTTACCGGCCGCCCCAGCTCCCGCGCGAGCGTCGTCGTGCGCTCTCCGTCCCATAGCCCGAGTGCGACGAGACAGGCCACCGGCTCGGCCGCGGCGATCGAGCCGTGATGAAGCACCGCGTCTTTGTAGCGCCGCTGCGCACAGCCGGCGAGCTTACGGCCACCGACGTGGATGTCATAGCGCGCCAGCGAGGCGAAACAATAGCCCGCGCGGCCGGTCTCTTCGCCGCGCCACACGGCCGCGACGACGCCCATCGCCCGCAGCGCCGCCGCTACCGCGCCGACTATGCCTTCGTAATTATCCCCGCCGCGACGGCGCTCCCGCACAACGGCGTAAGTAAAGTCCGCGCCGTGGGGCACGAGGCCGCCGCCGCTCAGTCGGCCTACGACGGCGACGCCGTCGCACGCCGGCTCCGCCTGGGAACAGCCATAAGTTACCGCCGGCCTCGCCCACGTATACAACCGCCAGCTCGGCGGCGAGCCGCCGCGGCGGAACGCCGCGAGCAGCGCCTCGTCGCGCGCCATATTCTCGCGGGCCGCGGCGGGCCCGTCCACGCGAAGCGCGTAACCCGCGAAATCAAACATCGGCGTCCTCCCCCCCCGCTTCGTCTCCAACCATCATCTGGGTAAGGACCGGGTGCCGGGCCGCGCCTACTTCGTCCAAGCGCCGAACCGGCGCCCGCGTCGGCGCGTCCGCAAAAGCTTCGCGGTCGCCGCGGAGGTCGGTTACGATACGCTCCAACGCCGCGGCGAAGTCATCCAACGTCTCCTTCGTCTCCGTCTCCGTCGGCTCGACCATCAACGCCTCTTTGACGACGAGGGGGAAGTAGCTCGTGGGGGGATGGAAGCCGGCGTCTATAAGGGCTTTGTCTATGTCGGCGGCGGCGCCGCGCCCCAACGCCGCGGCGCTCGCGACGAACTCGTGCATACACGGCGCGCTCCCGGCAACGTCGAGGAACTTCGCCACTTTCGCCCGGAGGTAATTCGCGTTTAAGACCGCCGCGGCGGAGACATCGCGGAGCCCCTCGGCGCCCAGGTGCCTAATATAAGCATAAGTGCGGACGAGGACGCCGAAATTACCGAGGAACGAGCGGATACGGCCTATCGACTTCGGCGCCGCCGCGACGAGCGTAAATTCGCCGTCCCGCGCGACGACGCGGGGAACGGGTAAAAACCCGGCCAACTTTTCGGTGACGCCGACCGGCCCGGCGCCCGGGCCACCGCCGCCGTGGGGCGTCGCGAACGTCTTGTGAACGTTTACGTGGCAGATGTCGAAACCCATATCGCCCGGCCGCGCCCGCCCTACGATCGCGTTGAGGTTCGCGCCGTCGTAATAGAGGAGGCCGCCGGCGTCGTGGATTAATGCCGCTACCTTGACGATGTCCCGCTCGAATAGGCCGAGGGTGTTGGGATTGGTTATCATCATCCCGGCGACGCGCGCACCCAGCTTCCCCTTCAAATCGTCGAGGTCGATGAGCCCCTCGGGCGTCGACGCCACCGGCGTTACGGTGAAGCCGGCCATCTTCGCCGAGGCCGGGTTCGTCCCGTGGGCGGAATCGGGTATGAGCATCACGTCCCGGCCGCCGTCGCCCCGGCTTAGATGATAGGCGTGGGTGATGAGCATCCCCACGAGTTCGCCGTGGGCGCCCGCCGCGGGCCAAAGGGTGAACGCTTTCAGGCCGCAGATTTCGGCGAGGTATTGCTCGAGCTCGAACACAAGGCGGAGCGCGCCCTGGACATCCTCGGCCGGGGCGTAGGGATGAAGTGCCGCGAAGCCGGGGAGAGCGGCCATATCCTCGTTCACCTTGGGGTTATACTTCATTGTGCACGAGCCGAGCGGATAAAAGCCGGTATCCACGCCGAAGTTCATCGCCGCCAGGCGGGTGTAATGTCGGACGACTTCCCCCTCGGCGACGTCGGCCAGCGGCGCGAAGTCCTCGCGGACGTATTCCCGGGGAAGGATGTCGGCGAGCCCAACCTCGGGCGTATCGGCTACGCCGGCGTCGAAGCCCGGGCCGTCGGGAAGCTCGAATATGTTGCGCCTCTCGTAATTCATAATTTAAATATTATCGGCGCGGCGTTCTTTCCGTCGATTCACGCCGAGGCGAAGACTTCGCCCAACCGCTCTATGTCGGCCTTCGTCCGCGTCTCGGTAACGGTTACGAGTAAGCGGTCCTCGTATCCCTCGAAGAAACGGCCGAGCGGCAGACCCGGGTCCACCCCTTTCGCCCGGCACGCCGCCCTCACCGCCGCCGCCGGCTTTGGACATTTCAGGACGAACTCGTTGAACATCGGGCCTTCGAACGCGACTTCGTAACCCGGCACGCCCGCGCAAAGGGACCGGGCGTACGCGGCGTTCGCGACGTTCTGGTGGGCGAGGCTCTTCAAACCGGCGCGGCCTACGAGTGAAAGGTATATCGTAAACGTCGTCGCCCCCAACGCGTGGTTGGAACATATATTGGAGGTCGCCTTCTCGCGACGGATATGTTGTTCGCGCGTCTGGAGGGTGAGGACGTAGCCCGGCCGCCCTTCCCGGTCCTGCGTCCGGCCGACGAGGCGCCCCGGCAGCTGTCGGACGAACGCGTCGCGCGTCGCGAAGAAACCCACCCCCGGGCCGCCGAAGGACGGCGCCATCCCGAACGATTGCCCCTCTCCCACGACGACGTCCGCGTCGAAGTCGCCGGGCGGCGTAACTGCCGCCAGCGCCATCGGCTCCGGTACCGCGACTACGAGTAACGCGCCGGCGCGGTGAACGACTTCGGCAACCTCGGCCAACTGCGTTTCGACGAGGCCGAAGAAGTTGGGTTGTTGCATGATGAAACAGGCCGCGTCGTCCAGCGACGCCGCGAGGCGGTCCGTATCCACCGTCCCGCCGGCCTCGTAAGGAGCACAACACCGCGCCGTCTGAGCCGTGGCGCCGGGGACAAAGCTGAGGTACGTCTCGATAACGGCCCGATATTGGGGGTGGAGGTTGGGCGCGAGGACGACGCGGCGCCGGCCTCGCTTAAGGCGCAGGCACATTAGCGCCGCTTCGGCGCCGGCGGTGGCGCCGTCGTACATCGACGCGTTCGCGACCTCCATCCCGGTCAACGCGGCGACGTACGTCTGAAACTCGAAAATGACCGCGAGCGTTCCCTGGCTGACCTCGGGCTGGTAGGGCGTGTAGGCGGTGTAGAATTGGCTCTGGCCGGCGAGGTGCCGCACCGCCGCCGGGACGAAGTGTTCGTAACAGCCGGCGCCGAGGAAGGAGAGCGGCGCGGGCCGGTTCGCCGCGGCGAGCGTCGCGACGTGGCGGCTGAGCGCGGCCTCAGCGAGCGGCGGCGGCAGTTCCAGAGCCGGGCGCCGTAACTCCGCCGGGACGGGCGCGAACAACTCCTCGACGTCGCCGACGCCGACTTCGGAGAGCATCTCGCGCCGGGCCCGGTTATCGTGAGGGACGTAGCGCATACGCGATATCCTAAATACCAGGCCGAAAAGGCCGCGTTAAATAAAACGAGGGGCGTTCACCCCTCGCAGGCGTGTCGGCACGGCCGGCCGCCGCGCGGGCGCGCGCGGCCCGGGCCGCCGCCTTAGGCGCCGATGAACTCCTGGTATTCGGCCGCGGTCTTGAGCTTCTCAACTTCGGCAGCGTCGGCTACGCGGACCTTAACGAGCCACCCTTCGCCGTAACAGTCGCGGTTGACCACCGACGGCTCAGCCGCCGCCGCGGCGTTCACTTCCACAACCTCGCCGGACAGCGGCGCGTATAACTCCGAGGCGGCTTTCACCGACTCCACGACGCCGAATTCGCCGCCGGCGCTCACTTTCTGACCCACGTCGGGTAGTTCCAAGTAGACGATATCGCCGAGCTCCGACTGGGCATGGTGCGTCAAGCCGGTCGTCGCGACGTCCCCTTCCATCTTCGCCCATTCGTGGGATTCGCTATATTTGAGGTCCTCGGGATACATCGCGGCTCCTTTTCGGAAAAAGCCCCGGCTTAACTACTACTTAAAAGTTTGAGGAAAGGCGTTGCGACGACCCGCGCCAACCTGGGTTTCTTACGGACTTGGACGAGGATCTCGGTCCCCTCTTTATCATTAGGCACGTCGAGGTACGCGAGGCCGATATTCTCGCGGAGGCTGGGGGAATATGTCCCGGAAGTAACCCGGCCTATCCGTTTGCCGTCGACGTTGATGACCTCGAAGCCGTGGCGGGGAACGCCGGCGTCCACCATAACGAACCCGGCGAGCTTACGCGTTACGCCCGCCTTCCGCTGTTTCTCCAGCGCCTTCTTGCCGATGAAACCGCTTTTATCGAACTTCACCGTCCAGCCAATATCCGCCTCCAGCGGCGTCGTCTCCTCGTCAATATCGTTCCCGTAGAGGCAATACTTCATCTCCAGGCGCAACGTATCGCGGGCGCCCAGGCCGACAGGAACACCGCCGATGCCGGTGGTCAACTCGAACAATACGTCCCAGACTTCGCCCGCGCGTTCGCCGGTTACGTAAACTTCAAAGCCGTCCTCGCCGGTGTAGCCGGTCCGCGATAGTCGCACCGGGACGCCGTCAATATCGGTAAGGCGATGCTCGTAATAACGCACCTCGCCTAAATCCTCCCCCGTCGCCTCGCCGAGAATAGCCTCGGACTGCGGCCCCTGCACCGCGATCAACGCCGTCTCCGCGGACCGGTCTTCGGGCGCGAGGGCTTTCGGCAACTTGGCCCCGCACCACTTATAATCTTTCGCGATATTGGCCGCATTAACGACCAACATAAACTCTTCGTCGCCGTCGCGGTAGACCAATAAGTCGTCGACGATCCCGCCGCCGGGCGTGCATATCGGCGTATACAACGCCTTCCCCTCCGGCAACTTCTCCACGTCGTTCGTAACGACCTTATTGAGCGCTTTGGGTGCGCCCTTCCCGCGGACGGCGAACTCACCCATATGGCTCAGGTCGAAGATACCGGCCAACTCGCGAACCGTTACGTGTTCGTCAATAATGCCGGTGTAGCTAACGGGCATCACGAAGCCCGCGAACTCCACCATCTTGGCGCCGAGGGCAACGTGTTTCTCGTAGAGAGGCGTCTTGACCGCTTTAGGCATACGTCTTAGCTTTCGGATACCGCGTTACCGCAACGCGCCGAGCGCATCGCCCAAACGCTTTACCGCCTCGCCGATGTTCTCCACCGAGTTGGCGTAGGAGAAACGGATATAACCTTTTCCCAGCGCGCCGAAGGACGTCCCGGCGAGGCACGCCACCCCCGCTTCCTTCAAAAAATAATCGGCGAGCCAACTCTCGTCCTTACCGGTCTCCTTTATGTTGGGGAAGACGTAGAACGCGCCCCGCGGCTTTTTACATTTCACCCCCGGCAGGCCGTTCAGGCCGTCCACGATAACGTCGCGGCGCCGGCGAAACTCCGCCACCATCTTCGCCGAGTCGTCTTGCGGCCCCCCAAGGCCTTCGATGCCCGCGAGCTGTGAAAAGGAACACGTGCACGAGTTGGAGTTGGTCATAAGGCGGGTGATATGGGGCGCGAGGTCCGCGGGCATCGCACCCCACCCCATCCGCCACCCGGTCATCGCATAAGTCTTGGAGTAGCCGTCGATGAGAACGGTCCGTTCCTTCATACCCGGCAGTTGGGCGATGGAATGGTGTTCGCCTTCGTAGATGATACGGTTGTAGACCTCGTCGGAGAGAACGATGAGGTCGTGCTCGCGCGCGAGGGCCGCTATAGCCGCAAGGTCTTCGGCGGTAAGAACGCCGCCCGTCGGGTTCTGCGGCGAGTTGACGATGAGGAGACGCGTCTTGGGCGTTACCAACGTCGCGAGCTCCTCCACGTCGAGCCGGAAGTCCAGCTCCTCGCGAAGCGGCACCGGCACCGGCCGCGCGCCGATGTAATTTATCATCGACTCATAGATCGGGAAGCCCGGGTTAGGATAGATTACTTCGTCGCCCTCTTCCACACACGCCAGGATCGTGAAGAATATTATCGGCTTCGCGCCCGGGACGACGACGACTTCGTCCGGCGTGTAGTCAAGGTCCCAATACTCCTTCATATAACGGGAAATGGCCTCGCGGTGTTCCGGGAGGCCGGCGCTCGGGCCGTAGTGGGTCCACCCCTCGTCGAGAGCCTTCTTGGCCGCGGCGCGTATATTCGCGGGCGTATCGAAGTCCGGCTCGCCGATCTCGAGGTGGATAATGTCCCGCCCCTCGCGCTCCAGCGCCTTCGCTTTCGCCAATACTTCGAACGCGGTTTCGGTCCCGAGCCTGGCCATACGCTCTGCGATATACATCCAACACTCCTCAGAGGAAACGAGAATCCCGGCCGGAAGCAGAAACATCCGCCGCTCTTTGCGCGAAAATTATCACAGCACCCCAAGAAAGTCAAGAGGGATTTTATAAACCCCCGTAGTGCCCAAACGCGTTCGACATCCCGAGTATCCCGCAACGCCGCTCCTTGACACCCCCACCGCGCTATGGTAACCTCGCCGCCGTGGAGACGCGGGAAGTTCGCGTAGGCGACGTCGTCTTCGGCGGCGCTGCTATTGTCCTCGCCGCCGGGCCGTGCGCGGTCGAATCCGAAGGCCAACTTATGGCCGCGGCGCGCGCCGTAGCCGGCGCGGGCGCACGGGTCCTCCGCGGCGGCGCCTTCAAACCCCGCACCGACCCCGCCTCCTTCCAGGGATTGGGCGAAGCCGCCCTCTCGCTCCTCGCCGCCGCCAAGGCCGAGACCGGCCTCCTCGTCCAGACTGAAATTACCGCCGTCTCCCAGCTGGATTCGTTTCTCCGGGTCGGCGTGGATATTGTCCAAGTTGGTTCCCGCAATATGCATAACTATGAACTACTGAAGGCGCTGGGCGGCGTCGACGTCCCCGTATTCCTCAAACGTGGCTATATGGCTACCGTCGACGAGTTCGTTATGGCCGCCGAATATATCGCCGACGGCGGCAACGAGCGCGTCATCCTGTGCGAACGGGGCATCCGGACCTTCGAGAGCCGGACCCGCTTCACCCTCGACGTCGGCGCGGTGCCGACGCTAAAGTCGATCGCGCCGTGGCCGGTAGCGGTGGACCCGAGCCACGCCGCCGGGCGAGCGGACTTCGTTACGCCGCTGGCCAAGGCCGGCCTCGCCGCGGGCGCCGACGCCCTCCTGCTCGAGGTCCACCCCCAACCACGCCAGGCCCTCTCCGACGGCCGCCAATCGCTCGACTTCGCCGCCTTCGAACAGTTCGTATCCGAAATACGCGCGCTCGCCGCGGCCCTGGGGAGGTCGCTGGCCTGACGTGATCACCCCCGACGATAATATAATCCTCGTGGGCTTCGCCGGGACCGGCAAGACCGTCGCGGGCCGCCTTCTGGCCGGCCGGCTCCGCCGCCGTTTCGTAGATATGGACGAGGAAATCGCCGCGCGGTTGGAAGAATCTATCCCCGGCATCTTCGCCCACTTCGGCGAGGCGCGCTTCCGCGGCGCCGAACGCGAGCTCGTCGAGGAATTGGCCCAACGTACCGGCCTCGTCATCGCCGCCGGCGGCGGCTCGATATTAGACAAAAAGAACCGCGAGGCCCTCGCGGCTTCCGGCGTCCTCGTCGCCCTCCGCGCCCGCGCCGAGACGATCCAACAACGGCTCGCCGGCGAAGAGCCCCGGCCTCTCCTCGCCGGGCCCGACCCCCTCGCCCGCATCCGCGAGCTCAAGGCCGCGCGCAAACGCATCTACGACGAGGTCGAGTATCAAATCCAAACGGACGAGTTGTCGCCCGCGGAAGTAGTGGACAATATCATCGCTTTGGTGGGGATTACGGGCGAGGAGTGAACTTCACGCGGCGCCGGCCGCGGGCTCCAAGCCGGCGCGGGCGACGACCTCGCGGGCGTGCTCCCAGCGAACGAAATATCGGCCCGAGTATAACTGGTAGTCCTCTTTGCGTTCCTCGGGGGTAAGGTTGACGGTAATGACGTTGGCGCCGGCCCGAAGCGCCAGGTATTGCCCCTCGCCCGGCAAGACCTTTTCGAAAGTGCTCGTAGCCGGGATAAGGGCGCCGGGCAACGCCAAACGCATCGCCGCGACGACCTTGGCGCCCAGCCGGGCGTCACCCGGGGGAGCCGCGGCCAGCGGCGTCGCCGCGTGGGGGAGGAAAATCGAACAGCTCGCCATCTCGACGCCGAGCGAGGAGAGGAGAAAGACATCGTCGGCGAGCGACGCCAGCGTCTGCCCGGGGAGGCCGACGATCATCCCGGAGCCGACCTCGAAGCCCACCGCGCGCGCCTGCTCGAGATGGCGGAGACGGGCCGCGAGGGTTAGGTCCGGCTTCATTCGGGCGAAGAGCGCCGCGTCCGCGGTTTCGTGTTTGATGATGAACTTGCGCGCGCCCGCGGCGTAGAGCTCGGCGAACTCCTCGCGCGTCCGGGCGCCCACGCACAGGATAACGCCCAGCCCGAGCTCGCTGGTAATACGCCGGATAAGGGCCACGAGCCGAGCGTTGGGAAAATCGGGCGTCTCCGTGGATTGGAGGAAAAGGGTTCCGATGCCCATATCTCGGGCCCGGGCGGCCGCCGCCATTATTTCCTCGTCCGAGAGCCGGAAACGGCGGAGCGCCGTATGGGAACGCCGCATACCGCAATACAGGCAATCGTTCACGCAATCGTTGGCGAACTCGACGACCGCGCGGAAGTAGACCTTGTCGCCGAAGCGCTCGCGCCGGACGGCCCGCGCCCGGGCAAAGTATTCCTCGGCCGCGGCGCCCTCGGCCTTCAAAATATCGAGGACCCTATCGCGTCTTTCTTCGACCCCGTTCACAACTCCCGCTTGCGAAGCTCCGTCGCCAACGCCCGACGCATAACGTCCACCGGAGGGGGAACGCCGGTCCACAGCTCGAAGGCGCGCGCGCCTTGCCACAACAACATCGTCCGGCCGTCGGCGCACCGGAGCCCCCGGCGTTTCGCCGCGGCAAGGAGCACGGTAGGCCGGCCGTAATTAAGGTCGAGGACGAAGCAATTATCCGGTATCACCGCATAATCGAAAAGGGCCGGTTCGTTGGATGAAAGCCCTATAGGCGTCGCGTTGATTAATAGCGCCGGTTTCCGCGTGGTGACGAATTCTTCGGCGTCGGAAAGGCGGATGACGGCCGCTTGCGGAGAGACGCCGGGGCGCGGCCGTGATACGTCGCGGCTCGCGAACGTTACCGCGGCGTTGGCGGCGGCGAGCGCCAGGCCGCAAGCCCGCGCCGCGGCGCCGGCCCCCAACACCAATACGGAGCGCCCCCCTACTTCGACCGCCAGCTCGTCGAGGGCGGCGGCGCAACCGGCTACGTCCGTATTGAACCCCTCCACCGATTCAGCGCTTACGCGGACGGCGTTGACCGCGCCGAGGAGCTCGGCCTCCGCCGAGAGTTCGTCGCACAGAGACGCCGCGGCCTCTTTGCACGGATACGTGAAGTTTCCGCCTACTAAGCCGTCCCGCCGCAGCCGGCCGAAGAGCGCCGGGAGCGAACCGGCGTCGGCCCGAAAGGGAATATACGACCAATCCAAGGTCGCGGCCACGAACGCGGCGTTATGCATCGCCGGCGACGCCGACGCGGCCACCGGCTCGCCGAACAACGCGACGAAAAACCGCTTCCCGTTACTCGAAAGCACCAATCTATTTTATCACACTACGTAACGCCCGGCAAATTATTATGGCCCAAGCCGAAACGATATTCGACTACCTCCGACGCTGGAAGAGCGAGAAGCCCGACCGCGTCGCCTTGGTCGACGATAAGGGAAGCTATACTTATGCCGAATACGCGGACGGCGTCGCGACCCTCGCGGCCCGGCTCGCCGCCGCGGGGATAAACGCGGGCGACGCCGTAGCCGTCGCGATGCCGAAATGCGCGGAGATGCCACTCGCCTACCTCGCCGCGGCGGCCGTCGCCGCGGTCCCTTTCCCCGTAGATTTCAAAAGCGACGGCGCGGCGTGGAGGGCGCTCGTCGCCGTGTATGCGCCCCGGGCGGTTATAGTTCTATCGGAGGCCACGCCGCCCGCGTTCCTCTCGTCCGCGGCGGCGACGTCGGCCATCCTCGGCGTCGAGGAGTCGCTCGCGGCCGGCGCCGCGCCGGCGACCTTCACACACGCCAAGACCACCGCGGAAGACATCCTTTATCTGAATATGACGAGCGGCGTGAGCGGCCGCCCCAAGGCCGCGGCCGCGACGCACGGCAACGTCATAGCTAACGCCCTCGCGGCGAACGCGGCGCTCTCCCTCGGCCCGGGCGACGTTACGCTGTGCACCTTCGCGGCCCACGCCCATCCCCACGAGACCTTCGCCCGAGCCCTCGTAACCGGCGGCCGCGCGGCCTTCGTGGAATCCATACGGCCGCGGGCGGTCCTCGCCGCCGTCGAGCGTTTCAGCGCAACCGCCGTTATGGGCGGCCCCCCTCTCCTCCGCTCCCTCATCCCGTATGCGGCGGCCTACGACACGTCATCCCT
>CAZJNB010000018.1:0-14534 GCA_964547385.1 uncultured bacterium | reverse complement strand
GCCTCGTCGACCTCGACGGCGACCATCGGATTGAGGCGGATCAGCTCCTCTCCGTCGTGCCGGCTCGAGAGGCCTCGCGTGACGCCGGCCAGGCCGCCGCTCGCGGCGATCAGACCCGCGTCGACCCGGATCTCGGTGGAGATCGTGGTCCCCGCAGCGCGCATGCGATCGACGACGATCCGCGTGAGCTTCGTCGCCTGCGGGAGGAGCGGCGTTTCGGCCAAAGCCACGTTTTTTATTTCCGGCGCCATATTATTCCCCGGCGACGAGCGCGACCGCCTCGCGGATGTCCACGTTCGTCGGGCAGGCGACGACGCACCGGCCGCACCCCACGCACAGGTTCTCGCCCCAGTTCTCGTGGAAGTAGTAGAACTTGTGGAGGACGCGCTGGCGATACCGCTGGCTCTTGCGCGCGCGCGGGTTGTGGCCCGAGGCGTGGAGGGTGAAGAGCGGCTGGGTGCACGCGTCCCAGAAGCGGAGCCGGGCGCCCCGGCCGCGCTTCCCCTCGTCGGCGACGTCGAAGCAATGGCACGACGGGCACACGAACGTGCACGCGCCACAGCTCAGGCACCGCGCCGCGACCTCCTCCCACGCCGCCGCGTCGAAGTTCGCCGCGAGCCTCGCCCGCACCTCCGCCAGGCCCCATAACGGCTTCATTCCCTCGGCGACCTCGGCGTACGCCGTCTTCGCCTTCTCCGTCTCCTCGGGCGACGCGTCATCCAACTGCAACGCTTCCCATAGTTCCTCGCCCTTCGCCGAGACGGCCGCCAATACGTAGTCGTCGCCGGCCTGGTAGGCCATAACGTCCGCGCCCGCGGCGTCGCCCGGGCCGCCGCCCGTCGAGGTGCAGAAGCACGTCGCCGCGGGCTTATCGCAGGCGAAGACGACTAAGGTTGTCTTCTCCCGGCGGCCGGCGAAGTGCGGGTCGGCGAAGCCGCGGGCGCCGGCGTAGACCTTAGCCATCAACGATAGGGCCCGGGCGTCGCAGGGGCGGACGCCGACGAGGAGGCGTTTCGTTTCCGCCGGCGTCGCGGCCAGCTCGCCCTCGTCGCCGTCGTAGCGGAGCAGGGTCTCGAGCTGGGGGAGGACGAAGCCCTTGGCGCTGAGCGTCGTCAGGAGATAGCCGTCGAAGTCGACGGCGCCGCCGTCGTAGCGCGCGAACGCCCATCCCTCGGGCCCCTTCGCTGGCGCATACGCTTCGTAGCCGGCGCCCTGTGCGGCCGCCAGGAGATCGGCCAACGCCGCGGCTTTTATCTTGGCCGCCGCCATCTACATAAACCCCTCGTTGGCGTCGTCCGGGCTATAAGTCGTGAGCGGCGGCGCTTCGTCCAAACTCGCGCCCACGTCGTAGCCGAACTTCTCGCGCACGTCTTTGACCAGTTTGTCCGAGAGGACGCGGAGCGGGATGTCCATCGGGCAGGCGCGCTCGCAGGCGCCGCACGCGGCACAGCGGCCGGCGGTGTGGAAGACGCGCACGAGGTGGAACGCGACCAGGTCCTCCGGTGCCGTCGCGGGCCCGAGCCAGGGCGGGTTGCGTTGCTCGGCGAAGCACTCCTCGCAGTAGCACGCCGGGCACGCCTGGCGGCAGGCGTAACAGCGAATACAGCGCCCGAGCTCGGCCTCGAGCCACGCCCACCGCTCGTCGCTGGCGCGCGCCTCCTGCTCGCGGACGCGGCCGTAGGCGTCGCCCGCGGCAAACGCGCCGGCGTCGCCGAACGTAACGTCCGCCAGCGGCGGCTCGGGCGTCGCGCACGTCGCGCAGGCGTCGTCGAGGTAGTCCGCGACGGCCAGCCGCGCCTCGCCGCCGTCCGCCGTTTTCACGACGACTTCGTCGCCGTCGACCTCGGCGCCGGCGAGCCGGTAGGCGCCCACTTCGGCGAGGACCTTGCGCCGGCTCAGCATCGGCCCGGGGCAGGTGACGCCTATGACGAAGACGTCCTCCCGGGCGAACTGGTTCTCCTTGATATAGGTCATCAGCGCCCGGGCGTCGCAGGCCGTCGCGACGACGGCGACCTTCCGCGCCTTCGCCGCGTCGAAGTCCCGTTGCTTACGCCGTTCGCGGAGATACTCCTGGACGAAGGGCGCGAGGCCCGGCGCGCACAGTCGGTTCCACACGAGCCGTTCGCAGGCCGCGGCGTCGGCGATAAGCGCCGGCCGCGCGGTGAGCGGAACGGTCCCGTTCTCGAAGCCGATCACTATCTCGGCGTCGCCGCTCTCCAGGAGCGCGCGGGCCCTCGCCCGGATTTCCTCTGCGACGGTCACGTAGTCGCCTTAGCTACGACGGCTTGAGCTTCGCCCTTATCGCTTCCAGGGTCGCCTTGCCGTCGGCGGACGCTTCCCATTTACGTTCCAGCTCGGCGCAGGCGAAGTCGCCGCAGTGGGCGCAATTCGCGACGTCGCGTTCCAGGCCGCACCGGCGGACGCTGCAGTCGGGACAGAACTTCGCGACTCTCTTGTCCACGAACGTACAGCCGTCACAACGGATGTCCGCCGCGGTAAGCGGATAGTCGTCGGAGGTCCACTTCGCCGCGGTCGCCGCGAGCAGATCTTCGTCGCCGGTCCGCGTCCCGACGAACGCCGGGCACTCGGCGCAGCAGAGGCCGCATATCCCGGTTAACTTCCCCTCGGTCACTTCGCGTCTCCTTCCGCCCCCACGTATTCCTTCACCAGCCGCTTGGCCGGCCCGAGCTCCTTCACGCGGGCGACGACGGTCCTCATCACTTCCGCGAACTTGCCGCCCTCGCTGGCCGAGACCCAGGAGAAGTTCAGGCGCCCCGGCTCAATCCCAAAATACTCGACGAAATCTTTAAGCAGGGTGAAGCGGCGCCGCGCCGCGTAGTTGCCGGCGATATAGTGGCAGTCGCCCGGGTGACATCCCGACACTAATACGCCGTCCCACCCCTCCATCAACGCCCGGATGATGTATAACGGCTTGACGCGCGCCGAGCACGGGACCTTTATCACCCGCACGTTGGGCGGGTATTGCAGGCGCGAGACGCCCGCGAGG
This sequence comes from uncultured bacterium, assembly GCA_964547385.1. Lineage (GTDB taxonomy): Bacteria > RBG-13-66-14 > B26-G2 > WVWN01 > WVWN01 > CAZJNB01. Next base: position 11,527 of record CAZJNB010000018.1, on the reverse strand, counting down.
TCCGCGCCGGCGTAACTGCACCAGGTGCAGAGGAAGGCGAGGATGCGGGGTTCGAAGTTTCTATCGTCGCCGTTGTCGGACATATATTCTTATAACGCCGTAATCGCGTCCAATAGTTGCTCGTTCGTGGCGCCAGCGGGCCGGCGGCGGCCGGTTACTCGGGCGGCGCCAGTTCAACCTCTTTTACCTCGCCGAAGACGCTCAGCGGCTCGTCGAAGCCCTCGGCGTTGCCGACGACGAGTATTTTCAGGCCGTCCGGCTTCAGATATTCCTTCGCGACTTCTCGCACGCCGTCTTGGGAGACCGCGGCGATATTGTCGCAATAGGTCTCGTAATAATCGCGAGGGTAACCCCAAAACTCCAGGCCGGCTAAGCCGTTCACGACCTCGGCGCGGTCGTCGAAGCGGAAGACGAACCTGTTGGTGATTTTCTCCTTCGCGACCGCAAGCTCCTCGGCCGTCGGCGGCTCGGCGACCATACTCGCGATGACCTCTTTCATAACCCTAATCGCCGCCGCGGTCGTCTCGGTCTTGGTAGAACAATATGCGAAGAAGACGCCGTAGTCGGTTCCCTCGGTCAACTTGCTGTTGGCGCTGTAGGCTAAGCCGCGGTTGGACCGGACTTCCTTCGTCATCCGGGACGTGAAGCCGCCGCCGAGGATTTCGTTCATAACGATAACTTTGAAAGTATTGGCGTCGTGCCGCCGGATGCCGTAATGGCCCATCAAGATCGTGCTCTGGTCCAGCTCTTTCGGGACGAAGTAGACGCCCGGCGCGAAGTCCAACTCGATAGGCGCGACTTTGGGGAAGCGGAGCTCTTCCCTTTCCCAGCCGCCGAATATTTCCTCGACTTCCTTTTTCATCTCGGCGATGTCGAAGTCGCCGTAGACCGTTAATATCGTGTTATTGGGTTTAACGTATCGCCCGTGGAAGGCGACGAGGTCTTCCCTCGTAATGTTGGACACCGTTTCTATGGTCGGCGTCCGCGCCCAGGGGCTGTCTTTTCCGTAGACGGCTTTCATCCATTCCCGCGCCGCGATCCCGTGCGGGTAGTCGTTTTCGCGGCGGATTCGCTCGAGCTCCGCGTTCTTGGCGAGCTCGAGCTTCGCCGCGTCGAAAGCCGGATATACCAGAACGTCGTGTAATAACTGCAGGCCGTAGCCCGCGTCCTTTTGTAGGACCTTAGCCGAGGCGCCGCCGCTCTCCGAGCCGATCCACGTCTCAACGGAGCCGGCGAGGAATTCGATCTCTTCGTCGATTTCGTCGCCGCTCATCGCGCGAGCCGGCGCGTTCGTCCCGCCGGTCCTCATAACTTCGCCGGTGATTTCCGCCAAGCCCAACTTGCCCGCGGCTTCGTATACGGAACCCACTTTTATCAGCGCGGAAGCGTTGAACAACGGCAGCTCGGCGTCGCGTTGGAGATAGACGACCATACCATTATTCAGCTCGTACCTCTCGGCCGCGGGAATTTTCCACTCGAGAGGGGCGAACGTTAGCGCGCGCGGATGCGACCATCCGGCCGCCGGCGCCGGCGCGGCATACGCCAGGAGGAAAATGACGCCGGGGAAGATGAACCTCTTCTTCACTACTCTTCCTCCGCGGGTTTCTTCAAGACGGCGACGACCCGGTTCTCTTCGGTGAAATATTTGCTCGCGACTCGCATAATATCGGCCGGCGTTACATCCTCCAATTGCTCCCTAAATTCGTAGTAATACCGCCAGTCGCCGTAGGTTTGCTCATAAAAAGCGATCGTCGCGGCCAGACCTAAGTTGGTGGCTAAACGCCAAAGCATAGCGGCGTCCGCCTGGTTTTTTATTTTCTGTAGTTCTCGCGCGGAAACGGGCTCGCTCTTAAGTCGGGCCAACTCTTCGTAAATCGCCGCTTCGACTTCGGCGGTGGTATGGGGCGCCCGGGGGATGGGGTCCAATACGAACAGGTTGGGGAACCGCTCGCCCGGTTCCGTATAAGTATCAATAGAGGTGGCCAATTCCTCTTCCTTGACAAGCCTTTTATACAGGCGAGAGCTCCGGCCGCCGCTGAGGAGAAACGAAATAACTTTAATCGTTACGGAATCCGGCTCGGGATACGTCGGCACGTGATAGCCGATAAATATATCGGGCTCCGCGTCGAAGGGGACTTCTACGCGACGCTCTTGGCTTTGCTTGGCCTCGGGCGGTATCGCAGAGACGGGTTGAGGGCCCGCGGGGACCCGCTCGAAATATTCTTCTACCAACTTTTCCGCGTCCGCCGTTACGAAGTCGCCTACTAATACGCCGACGGCGTTGCCGGGAACGTAATACCTGCGATAGAACGCCCGCGCCTGGGCGACCGTAACGCGGCTTATCTCCGGCGCCCATCCGATGACGGGCCGGCCGTAGGGGTGGCCTTCGAACGCCGTCGCGATAAACTGCTCGTATAACTTCCCGCGGGGGTTGGTGTCCACGCGGGTCCGCCGTTCCTCGAGCACGACGTCCCGTTCGGTGTAGAATTCCCGAAATACCGGGTCCGCCAGCCTTTGCGCTTCCATTAAGCAATAGAGCTGGAGGCGGTTCGACGGCAACGAAACGAGATACGTCGTGCCGTCGTTCCCGGTGCCCGCGTTTAAGCCGGTGGCGCCGTTCCTATTATAGAGCTGAAAGAATTCATCCTTTACTACGTATTTTTTGTGTTCCGCGCGTAACGCCGCCAGTCGTTCCGATAGTTTTTTGATAACCTCCGCGTCCGGCGGGTCTTTGAGCTGTTCCTGCGTAAGTTTATCTGCTACGTCTTCGATTTCGGCGAGGATAGTTTTTTCCGCCTCGTAGTCGCGCGTCCCGATGACGGTCGTGCCCTTAAACGCCATATGTTCGAACAAGTGGGCGAGGCCGGTCCGCCCCGGCGCGTCGTCAACGCCTCCGACGCCGAACCGTATTACGCCCGAGAAAGTCGGCGACGCGTGCCGCTCGACGAAAAACCAGCGCATGCCGTTGTCCAGCGTCGTTTCGGTTACACGGCCTTCGAGCCCCGCGGCCCGAGCGGCCGCCGCGGCCAGGCCCGCGGCGAGTACGGCACATAATATAAGTCGATATCTTTTAACCATCGCGTCTATTAAACAAGGCGTCTATCGGTGCCGGGAACGCCGGGAGGTGTGGCTCGAAGTTTTTATCGTCGCCGTTGTCGGGCATAATCTTATAACGCCGTTATCGCGTCCAACAGCTGTTCGTCGGTGACGCCGGCGATATCGACCGCCGCGGACCAACACGCCGCGGCGCACGAGCCGCAGCCCTTGCACAGACCGGCGTTGACCTCCGCCACCATCTTCTCCTTATTAACTTCGATCGCGCCGTAGGGGCAGACCGCCTCGCATGTCCCGCAGGCGATGCACCGCCGCTCGTTCACGACCGCGACGCGGCCCTCGGCCTTGATCGTCGGCTTCGCGAGAATGGTAGCGGCTCGAGCCGCCGCGGCCTGCGCCTGGGCGATGGACTCCTCGAGCGTCTTGGGCGCGTGGGCCAGGCCGCAGACGAAGACGCCCTCGGTCGCGAAGTCCACCGGCCTTAGCTTCACGTGCGCCTCCAGGAAGAAGCCGTCCGCGCTGAGCGGGACCTTGAGCATCTCCGCGAGCTCTTTGTTCGCGTGGGCGTCCGGCCACGTCGCCTGGGCGAGCGCGACGAGGTCCACTTCTATCTCCACGTCCTCGGCCAGGATGATGTCGTGCCACTTCACCCGGACCTTGTCGCCCGCGGGCGTAACCGTCGGCTTGTTCGCCGGCTCGAAGCGCGCGAAGAAGACGCCCTTCTCGCGGGCCTCGCGGTAGAAGTCCTCCGCCAGGCCATATGTTCGGAGGTCGCGATAGAGGAAGTAGATGTTGGCGTCGGGCCGAAGCTCCCCCAGCTTGAGCGCGTTCTTTATCGCCGCGCGACAGCAGAGCCGCGAGCAATAGGGGTGCTCGTCGTCGCGGGAGCCGACGCACTGGACCATCGCGACGTCCGCGGCGCCGAAGGGCACGTCGCCTTGGGCGAGGGCGCCCTCGAGCGCCGTCTGAGGTATTACGCGCTCGCTTTGGCCGAAGCCGAACTCCCGGCGGTCGGCCTCGTGCGCGCCGGTCGCGACGACGACGACGCCGTGCTCGAGCCGGTGCTCGCCGTCGCCGTCCTCGACGGCCGAGACGAAACTGCCCACGAAGCCGGATACCGACGTGAGCGTCGCGCCCGTAAACAGCTTTATCCGCTCGTGCCCCGCGACGCGGGATACCAGCTCTTGGAGGAAGGGCGCGGCGTCGTGGCCGTCGAGGGTGTAGTGGATGTGGCGGAGGTTGCCGCCCAGCTCGGCCTCCCGCTCGACGAGGTAGGTCGTAAAGCCCTGGTCCGCGAGCGCGAGGGCCGCGGTCATCCCGGCGGCGCCGCCGCCGATGACGAGCGCCGTTTGCGTTACCGGCAGCTCGATGTCGGAGAGCGGCGTAAGGTCCACCGCCCGGGCGACGGCCATCCGCACCAGCTCCTTGGCCTTCGCGGTCGCCGCCGCGGGCTGTTTCATATGCACCCAGGAGCAGTGCTCGCGGATGTTGGCCATCTGGAAGAGGTAGGGGTTGAGGCCGGCCTCGCGCAGGGTCTCGCGGAAGAGCGGCTCGTGGGTGCGGGGCGTGCACGACGCCACGACGACGCGGTTGAGGTTGTGCTCGTCTATCTTCTCGGCGATGAGCTTCTGGGTGTCCTGCGAGCAGGTGAAGAGGTTGCGCTCGACGTAGACGACCCAGGGCAGCGTCTCGGCGTAGGCCGCCACCGCCGGCACGTCCACGACGCCGCCGATGTTGATGCCGCAGTGGCAGATGAACGCGCCGACGCGCGGCGGCTCGCCGGCGATGTTGCGCTCGGGCGGGAACGCGGGCTCGGCGGTTGCGGTCCAGCGCGCCGCGGCGACGACGGCGCCGGCTCGAGCCGCGGCCGCGGACGCCTGCGTTACGGACTCCGGGATGTCCTTGGGCCCGGCGGCGGCCCCCGCGGCGAAGACGCCCGCGCGCGACGTGTCCGTCGGCGCAAACGGCGGCGCTTGGACGAAGTTATACTTGTCGGCCGCGACGCCGAGGCGCGCGAGCAACGCCTTCGTCTCGGCGTCCACGTCCAACCCCACCGAGAGGACGACGAGGTCGAACTCCTCCCGGTTAAACGCGCCGGCCTCGTCCTCGTATTTCAGAATCAACTTCCCGTTCTCGCGCTCCAGGCTGTCCACCCGCGAGCGGACGAAGCGGACGCCGTATTCGCCCTCGGCGCGCGCGACGTAGCGGTCGAAGTCCTTGCCGAAGGAGCGCATATCCATAAAGAAGATCGTCGGCTCTACCTTGGCGTCGTGCTCCTTCGCGATGACGGCCTGCTTCGTCGCGTACATACAGCAGACCGACGAGCAGTAGCCGCGGTCCACGGACGTATCCCGCGAGCCGACGCACTGGAGCCACGCGACCTTGACCGGTTCGGCGCCGTCGCTCGGGCGTTGGAGGTGGCCGCCGAACGGCCCGGACGCCGAGAGCAGGCGCTCGAACTCGATGGAGGTAACGACGTCCGCCAGCCGGCCGTAGCCGTATTCGCTCTTGACGCGGGCGTCGAACTCCTCGAAGCCGGGCGCCAATATCACCGCGCCGACGGCTATCTCCTCCACGCGCGCGACGTCGAAGTGGCGGATGGCCGCGGGCTTGCAGGCCGTTACACATTCCAAACACTCGGAGCAGACGCCACAGCTCAGGCACCGCTTCGCTTCCGCGACGGCCTGCTCCTCCGTCAGGCCCAGCTCGACCTCGGCGAAGGCCCCGGCGCGTTTTGCGGGCGAGAGCTCCGGCATCTCGGCCCGCGGCGTGGCGGCCGCGTTCTCGGTGGGAACGTCCGCCGCATCAACTACCGCAAGTTCGGACGGCGGCGGCACCGGGTATTCGCCGCCGTTCAGATAGTCAACTATACCCCGGGCCGCGCGGCGGCCCTGGGCCATCGCCTCCGTTACCATCCCCGGGCCCGTCACCATATCGCCGCCGGCGAAGACGCCCGCGCGCGCCGTCATCCCGGTCGCCTCGTCCACCTCGACGGTGCGCCACTTCGTCAGGCATATCGCCTCGTCGGCCTCCAGATAGTCAATCGCCGGCGCCTGGCTGATGGCCGGGATGACCATATCCAGCTCGACGTCGAACGTGTTGCCCTCGAGCGGGACCGGCCGCCGGCGGCCGCTCTCGTCCGGCTCGCCCAGCTCCATCCGCTGGAGCCGGACGCCGGCGACGCGGCCTTCCTTCCCCAATATCTTCGCGGGCGCGGTGAGGAGCTCGAGGCCGATGCCTTCTTGGAGAGCGGCTTCGACTTCGGCGTCGTCCGCGGGCATCTCGACGCGGGTCCGGCGGTAGTATATCGTAACGTCGGCGCCCAGCCGCTTCGCCGTCCGCGCGGCGTCGACGGCGGCGTTGCCGCCGCCGATGACGGCGACCTTTGTACCCACTGCTACTTCGCCCTTCAGGTTGAACTCGCGCAAGAACTCGACGGCGCCGACGACGCCGGCGAGGTCCTCGCCCGGGCACCTCAGCTTCAGGCTCTCGTGCGCGCCGACGGCCAGGAAGACGGCCCGGTAGCCGTCCTCGACTAAGTCGTCCAACGAGAACGTCTTCCCGAATTCCGCGTTATAGTGGAACTTTATGCCCAGCCGCTCGAGGAAGGCCACCTCGCGCGCGAGGACCTCGCGCGGCAGGCGGTACGCGGGGATGCCGACGCGCAACATACCGCCGGCGAAGGGCAACGCGTCGAAGACGTGCACCTCGTAGCCCGCGAACGCCAGGTCGTGGCCGCACGTTAGCCCCGCGGGCCCGGCGCCGACGACGGCGACGCGCTCGTCCTTCTTCTCGATGTCATATTCGTCCACGTACGAGAAGTCCGGCTCGTGTTGGACCTCCCAATCGGCGGCGAAGCGCTTGAGCGCGCGGACCGAGACCGCGGCGTCCACGTCGCCGCGAACGCAGGCCTCTTCGCAGGGGTGGTGGCAGACGCGGCCGCAGACGCCCGCCAGCGGGTTCTGCCGGCGGATGAGCGCGAGGGCCTCGCGGAACTTGCCCTCGGCGACGAGGGCGACGTAGCCCTGCGCCGCCTGGTCTATCGGGCAGGCGTCGCGGCAGGGCGCCTTCCCGCGCTTCGTTATCGCGAAGCAGTTGGGGATGGCCTGGGCGTAGGGGCGGTATATCGCCCGGCGGTCCACCAGGCCCACCTCGTATTCGTCGGCGAAAGGGACCGGGCACGCCGCGACGCAGTCGGTGCAGCCGGTGCAGGCGTCGAGGTCCACGTAGCGCGGCCGGCGGCGGACGGTGGCCGTAAAGTTGCCCGGCTCGCCCGCCAACCGCTCGAGCTCCGCCAGCGTGATAAGCTCGACGTTCTGGTGCCGGCCTACCTCGACGAGCTTCGGCGCCAGGATGCACATAGAGCAGTCGTTGGTGGGGAAGGTTTTGTCGAGCTGGGCCATCGTCCCGCCGATGGCGGCGCCCTTCTCGACGAGGTGGACCTTGACGCCGGCGTTCGCGAGGTCCAGCGCCGCCTGGACGCCGGCGACGCCGCCGCCCACGACGAGCGCGGCGCCCACGGGGACGTTATGTTTATTTTCTTCGGCCATATTTCTTATTTATTTTCCGCGAACGCCTGAATCAACTTTCCGCACTTGTTCTTCGCGAGCTTGAGGCCCACGTCCTTGGCGGAGAGGCCCAGCGCCAAGCCGAGGACCTGTGGCAGGAAGAGGACCGGGACCGCGAACTCCTGCTCGAGCTGAGCGGCGACCTTCCGCTGGTTGTCGTCGTACATCACCGCGCAGAACGGGCAGACGAGGACCAGCGCGTCCGACTTCGCCGCGGCGACGCGCCTGAGCTTCTCGCCGGCGATGCTAAGCGATAGGTCCTGGTCTATCCCCAAGAGCGCGCCGCCGCAACACTTCTTATACTCGGCGTATTCCACGACGTCCGCGCCCGTCGCCCGCAACAGCTCGCCGAGGGAATGCGGCGCCTCCGGGTCCTCGGCGTCGTGAAACGCCCACGACGGCTTGAGGTAATGACAGCCGTAGTGGACGGCGAAGCGGTAGCCCTCGAGCGGCGCGACGACTTTTTCTTTAATCGCCGCCGGCCCCACGTCCTCGTAGAGCCACCGGGCGAAGTGCCGCACCCGCGGCGTCGTCGTTACCTTCCGCCCCACCTTCGCGAGCTGGTCGTTGACGCGGGCACGTAGGGCCTCGTCCGCGGCGAGCTCCGTCGCGGTCTCCGCCAGGACCGCGGCACAGCTCGAGCACAGCGCCAGGACCTCCAACCCCGCCTCCTCGGCGACCGCGAGGTTGCGCGCGGCGAGGAGGAGGTTCCCCTCCCGCGTCGCGGACTTGATGGGGAAGCCGCAACAGGCGAAGTCTTGCTGCGGCTCGAGCGTCGCGCCGAAGAGCCGGCCTACCTCTATGGCCGACTTCTCGTATTGCCGGCCGCGGAGCGGGATGGTGCAGCCGAGGAAGAGGGCGTATTTTTTATCCATAACCGCTACTCGGCGTCGCCGAGCAGTTTCCCGACCTCGTCGCAACTCGTCTTCAATTCGTCGAGGCCCATCTTGGCGCGTTTCTTGTTGTCGAATGCCTCCAGCTCGTAGAGCCGGCCGAACTGCTTCAACAGCTCGAGCTGGGTCTTATACGCCGGGTGGAGCCGGCCCTCGCGCGCGGCGATGTTCTTGACGGCGGTAATTATCTCGGCGAAGGAGACGCCCTGCGGACACCGTTCCTCGCACGAGTAGCAGGTCGAGCAGAGCCAGATGAAGTCCGCGCCGAGGACGCGCTTGCGGAGGCCCAGCAGTATCATACGGATTATCTTGCGGGGGCTGTAGCGCTCGTCGATGGCGCGGACCGGGCACGCGGCGGTGCAGGTGCCGCAGGCGAAGCAATATTTGATGGCCTCGCCGCCCGGCTCCGCGGCGACGGCGTGCTTGAAGTTCGGGTCTATTTGCGAGATAGCCATAACGCCCGGGCCGGCGGCGGGCATAAAAGAAGCCCATCCCGGGCACCGAGGGGGTGGGCCTTCGCGGGCCGTTGGCGCCCGGCCGGAAGCGGACATATAGTGTATTATATCAGTGGCCGGGTGTCAAGTGAAATCCGACACGAAGTCACCGTTTTTTGGCGCCGACACGTGCGAAAACGGCCTTTTAATGACCGTTGTCGCGAGGGCAAGTTGTTCTTGCGGCCGGTCCGCGCCAGCGGCGGAGCACGCAAACTTCGCCCGGCTTTATTATCGTTTAACGCCCCCAATTGTCGGCCAATTATGATGTAATTTCCGACGAAAAACGCTCATTTCCGTACGAAACCGCCCGGCTTTGCGCCTACTATTTCCCCCGAAATCGAGGCGTAGACTCGGACGCAAGTGTAGTATTTTCAAGCACGTTCTCGTATATTGGATATTTGCCGAGTAAGAGATTGGCGAAAACGCGCGACCGATAAACCTTGCGCCGGAGCCGCCGTTTATGTTATATTCCACGCCAAAAGGGAGCTTGAGATGGCCAAGTTCGACGCCAAGCGAATCGCAGTAACTTTTGACGACGTCCTTTTGAAGCCGCGCGAGAGCGCGGTTTTGCCGCCTGCGGCGGACGTCCGGACGCGCTTCTCCCGGCACATCGAAATCAATATCCCCATCGTCTCCGCGGCGATGGACACCGTAACCGAGGCCGCGCTCGCGATCGCCCTCGCCCAGGAGGGCGGCCTCGGCGTCATCCACCGGAATATGCCCGCGGAAGCGCAAGCCGCGGAGGTCAACAAGGTGAAGCGCTCGGAGTCGGGGATGATCGTGGAGCCCTATACCCTCACGCCCGAGCGGCCGGTCGCCGAGGCGCTCGAGATTATGGCCGCCTACAAGGTCTCCGGCGTGCCGGTGGTGGACGACGCCGGCGTCCTCGTCGGCATCATCACGAACCGCGACCTCCGCTTCGAGACGCGGCGCGACATCCCGGTCGGCGAACTTATGACCAAGGAGGACCTCGTTACGGCGCCGCTGGGGACGTCGCTCGCCACGGCCAAAGAGATACTGCATAAGCACCGCATCGAGAAACTGCCTATCGTGGACGAGGAAGGCCGGCTCAAGGGCCTCATCACCGTCAAGGACATAATGAAAGCGATAAGATACCCGCACGCCTGCAAGGACGAGCACGGCCGCCTGCGCGTCGGCGCCGCGGTCGGCGTGGGCGAGGGCCAGCTCGCGCGCGTCGAAGAGCTGTTGGCCAACGGCTGTGACGTCATCGTTGTGGACACCGCCCACGGCCACGCCCGCGGCGTCCTCGCGACGGTGAAGATACTCAAGAAGAAGTTCGGGCGGCCCGAGGTAGTAGCGGGCAACGTCGCGACCGCGGAGGGCGCCCAGGCGCTCATAGACGCGGGCGCGGACGCGGTGAAGGTGGGCATCGGCCCGAGCGCGATATGCACGACGCGCGTCATCGCCGGCGTCGGCGTGCCCCAGATTTCGGCGATTATGGATTGCGCCGACGTTTGCCGGCGCGCGCGCGTTCCCCTCGTCGCGGACGGCGGTATAAAATACTCGGGCGATATCACCAAGGCCGTCGCCGCGGGCGCCCAGAGCGTGATGGTAGGTTCGCTCTTCGCCGGGACCGAGGAGAGCCCCGGCGAGCTCGTCCTCTACGAGGGGCGTTCCTATAAGACCTACCGCGGGATGGGGAGCCTGGGCGCGATGGGCGGCTCCACGCTCACGCGCGACCGTTACGGCCAGCCGGCGGACGCCGCCGCGGCGAAGCTCGTGCCCGAGGGCATCGAGGGCCGGGTCCCGTATCGCGGCGCGCTGGCGCAGGTGGTCTATCAACTCGTCGGCGGCCTCCGAGCCGGGATGGGCTATTGCGGCGCCAAGGACATCAAGACGCTCCAGCGGACGGCGGAGTTCATCCGCGTTACGGCCGCGGGCGCCGCGGAGAGCCACCCCCACGACGTCCAGATTACCAAAGAGGCCCCCAACTACGGCGTGCGGACGCCGCCGGATAAAAAGTAGCCAAGGGAGGTCGCCCCGTTCCTCCGGCGATAATACTCGCGGCGCGCGTTCTCGGCATCCCGTTCCTCGCCGGCATCAACCTCTACCTTACGGTCTTCGTCCTCGGCCTTATCAAGCGGCTTACGGGCGCCGCGGTTCTGGGGCCGGCGTTCGCGCCGCTCGCGAGTTGGCCGGTCCTCATCGTCGCGGGCGTCCTCGTCGTCGTCGAGCTCGTCGCGGATAAGGTCCCGGCGGTGGACCACGTCTGGGACGCGGTCCACACGTTCGTCCGGGCGCCGGGGGCGATGGTCGTCATCGCGGTCGTGATGGGGGGCCAGGACCCGGCGTGGCAGGTCCTCGCGGTCCTGCTCGCCGGCGGCGTAGCCTTCACCGCCCACGCCGGGAAGGCGAGCACGCGCGTTGTTTCGACGAAGGCCACCGCGGCGGTCGCGAACGCCTTCGTGAGCGTGGCCGAGGACGTGATGGTCGCCGCGGGGGCGTGGCTCGCGGCGTTTCACCCGCTCGTCTTGGGCGCGTTCGTGCTCGCGGCGCT
>CAZJNB010000017.1:0-15119 GCA_964547385.1 uncultured bacterium | reverse complement strand
CGGGTGGGGAGGCCGGTGGCGGGCCCGGGCCGCTGGGCAACGACGACCACCACCGGCGTCTCCGTCATCGCCGCGAGGCTAACGCCTTCGCCCATAAGCGCGAAGCCGCCGCCGGAGGTAGCCACCATCGCCGGCGCGCCGGCGTAGGAGGCGCCTACCGCCATATTGATGGCCGCGATTTCGTCCTCGGCCTGCTCGACAACAACGCCCATCTCTTCCGCGTGCGCGACGAGCGTCAGCGGTATCGAGGTCGAGGGCGTCATCGGATAAAACGCGCAAAACTTAACGCCCGCCGAGAGGGCGCCCAGCGCGATGGCCTGGTTCCCGTTCAGCGTGACGCGTCTTTCGGTATCCGCGGGCGCGGCGAGCGGCTTGCGCGTCGCGGCGACGCCGGCCGCCCAGCTATAAGCCTTTTGTACGGCGGCCCGATTCTCCTCCACCGCCTTGCCCTTGTGGCCGAAGTAGTCGTTCACGACGGCCGCGACCGCTTCTTCATCCAGACCCAGGACGTAGGCGGCGACGGCCAGCGCCGCGACGTTACGGGACTTCCCCGCGGCGATTTCCTTGTAGGGTGCGTTGAGCGCGTCGGCGCCGGCGCCGAACGCCTCGTCGGCGATGACGACCGCGCCGGCGGCGAGGTCGGCTCGGTGAAGAGTCAACGTCTCGGCGTTCAACGCCACCAAAACGTCCACCGCTTCCTTGGGCGCCCGGACATCCGCCACGCCGACGCGGACGACGAAGGTGTTATGACCGCCGCGGATACGCGACTCGTAACTCTGCGTTACAAGGAAACGGTAACCGGCCCGGGCCAAGGCTCGCGCCAACAGCGGCCCGACGGTGGCCAGGCCCTGGCCCGCCTCGCCGCCGACCAGTACGTTAGCTTCTTTCACCGCGTTTATCATACGCAACGGCCCGAAGCGCCGCCGGCCTACGCCGCCGACAACTCCCGCACCACCGCCAGCGGCGCGTCGTAGTCCGGCTCCCGGCCTACCTCGGGGACGTATTCGACGTAACGGACGACGCCGTCGCGGGCCACGACGAAGACGGCCCGCGCCAACAGACGCACGCCGTCGATGAGGGTGCCGTAAGCCCGGCCGAAAGACGCGTCCCGGTGGTCCGAGAGCGTTAAAACCCGTTCGATGCCCTCGGCGCCGCACCAGCGTTTTTGCGCAAACGGCAAGTCCATACTTATCGTGAGGACGTCGACGTCGTCCGCGAGCGCGGCCGCCTCTTTGTTGAAGCGGCGCGTCTCGGTGGCGCATACCGCGGTGTCCAGCGAGGGAACCGCGGCCAGGACGACGACGCGGCCTTTGTATTTGGAGAACTCCACCTCTTGCAACTCGTTATCGACTACGACGAAGTCGGGCGCGGCGTCGCCGGCTTTGACCTCGTCGCCGACGAGCGTTACCGGCTTGCCGCCCATCGTTACTACGCCTTCTCTCTTGGTCATCGCGGCCGCCTTATATTATATGTGCGGGAACTCCCGTTATACGCGCTACCAGTTCTCGCCGAGCAACTCGAAGTAGGCCTGGGGATGGTCGCAGGCCGGGCAGCGCTCGGGCGCCTCGGGCCCCTCGTGAACGTAGCCGCAGTTGCGACAGCGCCATACGACGGGTTTATCTTTCTTGAAGACGGCCTCGGCCTTTACGTTCGCGAGTAAACCCAGGTAACGCTTCTCGTGTTGCTTCTCGGCCACCGCGATCGCGGCGAATATGTCGGCGATATCGTCGAAGCCTTCGTCCCGGGCGACCTTCGCGAAGGAGGGATACATCTCTTCCCATTCGTAGTGTTCGCCGCCGGCGGCGGCTTCGAGGTTCGCGGCGGTCGGGCCGACTACGCCCGCCGGGAACGCCGCGGCGACTTCCACCGTGCCGCCCTCGAGCAGGTTGAAGAGCCGCTCGGCGTGCTCCTTCTCCTGCGCCGCGGTCTCGGTGAAGATGTCCGCGATCTGGACGAAGCCGTCCTTGCGGGCGCGGCTCGCGAAATACGTGTAGCGGTTACGTGCTTGTGATTCGCCGGCGAAGGCGGTCAAGAGGTTCTTCTCCGTTTGGCTCCCTTTTAACTTGGCCATAACATCCTCCTTATTTACGCTTACGTTTAGTTCGTTCTCTTCCCTTAGGCTTTGCGGCGCGGCACGCCGGGCAATAACCGAAGAACTCCACCGTGTGGCCGAGGACGTCGAAGTCGGTCCGGCCTCGGAGCGCCTTCTCGAGCGCGGCGGACCGCCGGAGCGGCGCGTCCTCTACGCGGCCGCACCGTATACAGCGGAGGTGGTAATGTTCGCTGACGTCGCCGTCGAAACGCCGTTGGCCCGCGCCGCCCCACAACTTCTGAATTAAACCCCGGGCGGCCAATAATTCGAGGTTCCGGTAGACGGTCCCCAGGCTGATCGCCGGTAGGCGCCGACGGACGACGTAAAAGAGCTCGTCGGCGCTCGGGTGGCTCGTCGTGGCGCGAAGGGCGGCCAGGATTTCGCGCCGTTGGGCCGTCATTCTCATCTTCGTTTCGACCGACATCTCAGCTCAAGAAAGTTATATTAGTAATAGTTACCATTATTATAACAAAACGCGCCGCGCTTGTCAACCCTGTTTTACGGCGTCGACCGTGAAAAAAATACTTGACCCGAAAGTATAGTACGGGGTGTATAATGGAGCGTACGGGAGGTCTTGTTATGGACCGCGAGACGTTGACGAGTAGCCAGCTGGCCCGCCGGGCCGGCGTGAGCGTGGAGGCCCTCCGCTTCTACGAGCGGCGGGGGTTGTTGGAGCCGCCGCCCCGCACGGCCGCGGGTTACCGGCAATACCCGCCGCAGGCCGTAACCCGCCTTCTTTTTATCAAACGGGCCCAGGAGTTGGGCTTCACCCTCCGCGAAGTCGCGGAATTAGCTTCACTTCGCCTTGAGCCGGGAACGGATTGCGGCGACGTGAAGAGACGGGCCGAGGGCAAACTTGCGGATATCGAGGCGAAGATAAAAACCCTACAACGGATGAGGAAAGCGCTCCGGGGATTAACGAGCGCGTGCGCGGGCCGCGGGCCCCTCAGCGCCTGCCCGATCATCGACGCGCTCGAGCCTGCGGAGCGGCTCGGAAAGAAGCGTCGCGGCGACGTGCGTGCGCGGCGCCCCCAAAAGAGGAGGTGATACTATTGACGACGAAGAGGAAAGTGGAGGTTTTCAGCGCCGGTTGTCCCGTATGCGAGGAGACCGTCGCGCTTGTGGAACGGCTAAGCTGTGACGCGTGCGAGGTCGTGGTCCGAGATATGAACGACGCCGCGGCGGCGGCTCGAGCGGCGGCCCTCGGCATCCGCTCGGTCCCGGCGGTAGTCATCGACGGCGAGTTGGCGGTATGTTGTGCGGGCCGCGGGCCGGACGAGGGGACGCTCCGCGCCGCAGGGCTGGGACAACCGCTCCCTTAATTACGAGAAAAAACCCGGCCTTTACGGCCGGGTTTTTCGCGGGCTGTTTTAGCATTATTCGGGCACGGGCGCGCCGCCCGCGGCTTGCCCGGCTTCCTGGGCTTTCTCCGCGGCCTGGCGGGCCTCTTCCTTCTTGGCTTTACGAGCTGCCTCTTCCGCTTTTCGGCGGTCGTAATAGCGTTTGGTCTTATGGACCAACTCAACGACGGCCATCGCCGCGGCGTCGCCGGCGCGGGTATGCGTGGGGATAATACGGACGTAGCCGCCGCCGCTCCCCTCGGCGAGCGGCGCGATCTCGTGGAAGAGCTTATGGATAAGGTTGCGGTCTTTGAGCACCGGCGCCACAAGCCGGCGGGCGTGGACGCTATCGTCGCGGGCGCGGGCGATAAGGTGGTCGGCGAGGGCTTTTAGGATTTTGGCCTTTGGCGCCGTCGTGCTTATCTGCTCGTAGTGAAAGAGGGAGCGCACGAGGTTGGAGCGCATCGCCCGCCGGTGCGCCGGCGTCCGCGAGAACCGCCCTTTCCGCTTCCGGTGTCGCATAACTATTCGTCCTCGAGAAGGCTAAAGTCCATGCCTAAGGAGAGGCCCATACCTTCGAGGACCTCTTTAATTTCGTTCAACGACTTGCGGCCGAAGTTGCGGTATTTAAGCATTTCGGCGTCCGTCTTCCGTACGAGGTCGCCGATCGTTGTGATATCGGCCATCTCCAAACAATTCACCGCCCGCACCGACAGCTCCAGCTCGTCGACGCCGCGGGCGAGTAGGTCGCGAAGACGGGCGCGTTCTTCGTCTTCGGCGCCGACCTCGGCAGGTTGGCGCGTCGTAAAGTCAACGAAGATGTCGATATGGTCGCGGAGTATCTGGGCCGCGCCGTCGAGCGCCTCGTTAGCGGTAAGGCTGCCGTCGGTCCAAATCTCCAAGATGAGACGGTCGTAATCGGTTCGCTGGCCGACGCGGGTCGCCTCTACCGCGTATTTGACCTTACGGACGGGTGTGAACACAGCATCGACGGGTATTACGCCGACGGGGCGGTCTTCGGTGCGGAGGCGCTCAACGGGAACGTAACCCCGGCCGCGTTGGACTTCCATCTCCATCTTCAGGCGACCATCCTCGGCCAAGGTTGCGATCTTGTGATCCGGGTTAATGATCGCGACGTCGGGGTCGGCGATGATGTCGTGACCCGTAACGTCGCCCTCGCCCTCGACGTCGAGGTAGAGCGTCTTGGGGCGGTCCGCGGATAACTTCACCACCAACTCGCGCAGGTTCATTATAATCGCGGTCGTATCTTCGTAGACGTTCGGTATCGTCGAGTATTCGTGCAGGACTCCTTCGATTTTAACGCCGGTAATGGCGGAACCTTCGAGGGAGGAGAGTAAGACCCGACGCAACGCGTTTCCGAGGGTAAGGCCGAACCCCTGTTCGAAAGGCTCGATAATGTACCTTCCCCACGGTCCTTCCGAGCCGCCCGGGTCGAATTCGACTCCCCGCGGCATTCTGAGAACGTCAATTTTCATAGGATACCCCGGGTGCAAAAGTACTCTGCGGTATCGCGCTAAACGCGGGAGTAATACTCTACGACCAGGTGTTCGTCCACCGGTACCGGTATCTGCTCGCGGTTCGGCAGGGCGACGACCCGGCCTTCGCCTTTCTTAGCGTCGAACTCAAGCCACTCGGGCATAAGCTTACCGCTGTTATATTCCAAGCCGAAGCGGATGGGTTCGAGGGCAAGGCCCTTTCCCGTCGCGGCGACAACATCGCCCACCCGGACGAGAAAGGAAGGCACGTCGGCGCGCCGGCCGTTGACGGTAAAGAAGCCGTGCCGGACAAGTTGGCGGGCGGTCCCGCGCGCGGTCGTGAAACCCAATCGGTAGACGACGTTATCGAGCCGGAGCTCGAGTAGTTGGAGGAGGTTCTCGCCGGTTACGCCCTTCTGGCGGGCCGCGGCGCGAAAATACTTACGGAACTGCTTTTCGAGAAGGCCGTACGTTTTACGGAGTTTCTGCTTCTCCCGCAGGCGAACGCCGTAGTTGGACACCCGAAACCGGCGGCGGAGGCCGTGTTGCCCGGGCGGATAGTTCCGCGGATTGACCGGCTTCTCCAAAGGGCAGCGGCCGCGGGTGGAGCAACGCTCACCCTTCAAGAAAAGCTTCGCGCCCTCGCGCCGGCAAACGCGGCATCGCGCGTCCCGATATCTCGCCATACTTGTGCTTACCTCTCCTTCGGAGCCTTAGACACGGCGTCTTTTCCGCGGCCGACAACCGTTGTGCGGGACTTGCGAGCGGTCCTTTATCCCTTTAATCTTCAATCCGGAGGCCTGAATGGCCCGTACCGCCGACTCGCGTCCCGAGCCGGGGCCTGCGACGCGGACCTCCACGCGCGTCAAACCCTGCGCCATCGCTTGGCGGGCGCAGCGGTTCGCCGATATTTGCGCCGCGAAGGGCGTTGACTTCCGCGAGCCCTTAAAACCGGCTAGGCCGCCCGACGCCCACGCGATTACGTTCCCGTCGGTATCCGTGATCGTTATAAGGGTATTGTTGAAAGAGGACTTAATATAAACGATACCCTCGGATACCGTCCGTTTAATTCTCTTCCGCGCCTTTTTTTTAGCCTTGGCCAAAGTCGTCGTCTCCTTTAGGTTCGACGAACAAGCGTCTACTTGCTCTTCCGCTTACGGCCCACCGTCTTGCGCGGGCCTTTACTGCTCCGAGCGTTGGTCTTCGTCCGTTGGCCTCGAACGGGAAGACCGCGTTTGTGCCGCAGACCCCGGTAAGAGTTGATCGCGATAAGGCGCTTTATGTTGCCGGCCTCTTCCGCCCGCAACGCGCCCTCGACCTTAAACGCCTCTTCGATAACCTGGCGAAGGCGCGCTACTTCGGCGTCCGTCAGGTCCTTCACCCGCGTATCGGGCGACACGTTGGCCCGCGTCAATATCTCCCGCGTCGCGGTGGGACCGATACCGTATATATACGGCAAGGCCGCTTCGACGCGTTTGGTCCGATTTAAATCTATACCCGCGATACGTGCCATATTCGCGCTCCCGGCGGCGCACCGCCGCCTATCCCTGGCGCTGCTTGTGCCGGGGATTCTCGCAGATGACGCGCACGACGCCGCGCCTTTTGATTATCTTACATTTCTTGCAGATCTTCTTTACCGATGGACGTACTTTCATCATCTTCCTCCCCCGGCGCCGTTACTTATAACGCCACGTTATCCGGCCGCGGTCGGGGTCGTAGGGCGTAAGTTCCACCTTCACCCGGTCGCCGGGAAGGATCCGCACGAAATGTATACGCATCCGGCCGCAAACGTGGGCGAGGATAACGTGGCCGTTATCGAGCTCCACGCGGAACATCGCGTTCGGCAGCGATTCCACTACCGCTCCTTCGACTTGTATCGTACGTTCCTTCACCACCGGCCTATTGCGCTCCCCTCAGGCGAAATCTTCCCAACCGCGCGTAAGCACCTCGGGTGCGCCCGCGGTTACGACGACGGTATGTTCGAAGTGAACCGCCAAACTCCCATCCCGCGTACTCACCGTCCAGCCGTCCCGGGCGACTTGCGTCCGGGCGTCGCCCGCCACGACCATCGGCTCGAGCGCCAACGCCATCCCCGGCGTCAGCCGCGGGCCGCGCCCCGGCGGGCCGAAGTTCGCTACTTGAGGTTGCTCGTGCATCTTCGTCCCGATACCGTGGCCGACGTATTCCCGGACGACGTCGAAGCCGTCGGCCGCGGCGGTCTTCTCTATCGCGTGCGAGACATCGCCCAACCGTTGCCCGGGGTGGCATTCCGCAACCGCCGCGGCCAGGCAGCGCCGGCCGCTTGCGAGCAAGCGCCGGCCAACCTCATCCACCTCGCCGACGGCGGCGGTGAACGCCGCGTCCGCGTAATACCCGTCCAACTCCACGCCCACATCCAACGAGACCAAATCCCCTTCCACAATAATCTTTCGGGGCGACGGAATGCCGTGGACGACCTCGGCGTTGAAAGAGATGCACGACGACGCCGGGAAGCCCATATACCCGAGGAACGCCGGCCTTCCACCCGCTTCCTCTATAACGCGCCGTACCGCGGCGTCGATCGTCGCCGTATTCTCTTTCGGAACGGTGAGCCGACGGGCCGCGCAAAGCGCATCTACAACTATAGCCGCCGCCCGGGCCATCGCCGCCACTTCGGCCCGGGATTTAACCGTTATCATGGCCGCAGGCGGCCAGGGGCGCGAGCTCGGCCTCCAGACGGCTTAGAACTTCCGGCCGCGGTCCGACGCCGTCTATTTCTCGAAGCAAGCCCCCGGCACGGTAATACGAAACCAAGGGCGCGGTCTCCTTTTGGTATATCTCGTATCGCTTCTTTATCGTCGCGGGCGCATCGTCCGCGCGGGCGACGAGGGCGCCGCCGCACGCCGGGCAATTCTCGCTATCGAGCTCCTCGGTATTGACGAGGGCGCCGCATACGCTACATACCCGCCGCCCGAGCAACCGCCGGACCGCTTCCTCTTCCGGGACCGTTACGTATATCACCGCTTCCAAAGAGACGCCCGGTAACCGCCCCAAAAAGTCCGCTTGCTCTACCGTCCGCGGGTAGCCGTCCAGAACAAAGCCGCCTACTTCGGCCAAACGCGCGGCGACCACTTCCCCTAATATCTCCTGGGGCACGAGCTTCCCGGCCTCCACGTAACCCTTTACCTTGGAGCCCAAAGGCGTCCCGGCGGCGATAGCCGCCCGCAACATATCACCGCTTGAGAGGTGCGTAAGGCCGAACGCCGCGGCGACGCTCTCCGCG
The DNA here is from genome assembly GCA_964547385.1 of uncultured bacterium. GTDB lineage: Bacteria > RBG-13-66-14 > B26-G2 > WVWN01 > WVWN01 > CAZJNB01. Next base: position 6,929 of record CAZJNB010000017.1, on the reverse strand, counting down.
AGGGTGCCTTTGCCGGCGCCGGGCGGCCCGAGGAATACCAGCCGCATATTACCCACGCCGCTACACACGGCCGCGCAAGCGCCCCTTCCGCACGAAGCCGTCGTAATGGCGCATAAGGAGGTGCGATTCCACCTGGCGCATCGTATCGAGGGCGACGCCGACGACGATGAGGAGACCCGTCCCGCCGAAGTAGAAGGGCACCTTCATAAAAGTTATAAGGACGGTGGGGAGAACGTCTATCGCCGAAAGGAAGAGCGCGCCCGCCAACGTGATGCGCGTTAAAATCCGGTCGATGTATTGGGCGGTGTTCTTCCCAGGCCGGATGCCGGGAATGAAGCCGCCGTACTTCTTCATATTCTCCGCCATATCCTGCGGGTTTAATACGACCGCGGTATAGAAATAAGTGAAGAAGACGATGAGAATAACGTCGAACACGACGTAGAGCCACTTCCCCGGCAAGAGCATCTGGGCAACTTGTTCGACGATACCGCCGCGGCCGCCTACAAACGTGAGAATCGTTTGGGGAAACATTATTATCGAGCTCGCGAAGATAACCGGGATAACGCCCGCGGTATTGACGCGCAGCGGGATATGGGTGGACTGGCCGCCGTAGACCTTACGGCCTACGATCCGCTTCGCGTATTGGACGCGGATACGCCGCTGGGCCTGTTGCATGTAGACGACCGCCATCACCACCGCCACCATCACGGCCAATATGACGATAAGTGTAACGACGTCCATCTCCCCGTGGATGAGGTTATTCAAGGTCCGGATCGTCCCGCCCGGCATCGCCGCGACGATCCCGGCGAAGATAATAAGCGAGATGCCGTTGCCCACGCCGAACTCGGTTATCTTTTCGCCGAGCCACATAATGAACGCCGTTCCGGCCGTCAACGTCAAAATCGCCATCAAGCGGAAAGCCCAACCCCCCACCGCAACGACCGGCGTCCCGCTCGGGTTCAACCCTTCAAGCCAAAGGCTGATGCCGGCCCCCTGGATAACCGAGAGTACTACGGTCCCGACGCGCGTATATTGCGTTATCTTCTTGCGCCCCGCTTCCCCCTCTTTCGATAGTTTCTCCAAATAGGGGATGACCGTCACCAGTAATTGGAAGATAATCGAACTCGAGATATACGGCATAATCCCGAGCGCGAACACCGTAGCCCGTTTCAGGTTCCCGCCCGAGAAGAGGTCGAAAAGGCCGAAGAGCGTTCCTTTCTGGGCGGCGAAGAACGACGTAAGCGCGTCCGCGTTCACGCCCGGAATCGGGATGTGGCGGCCGATCCGGTAGACCAGAATCAACGCCAACGTTATAAGGACCCGCCGCCGCAGCTCCGGGATTTTGAATATATTCCTTAAATTTTCAAAGAACTTTTTTAGAACATTGAGCAACTTATATTACCTCGGCGGTCCCGCCCGCAGCCTCGATCTTCGCGCGCGCTTGCGGCGTAAAGTAATTAGCCCGCACCGTTAGCGAGACGTTCAGTTCCCCTTTCCCGAGCACGCGCAAGAACCGGATGCCCTTCGAGGGCACCGCTTTCTTGGTCCGCAAGAAATCCAAATCCACCGTCGCGCCCGCGCCGAAGCGCATAAGCTCGCCGATATTTACCGCGGCCGTCGCGGCCTTTCTCTTATTGAATACGTTCGTAAAACCCCTTTTCGGTATACGCCGTTGGAGCGGCATTTGGCCGCCCTCGAAGCCCCGGCGGACGCCGCCGCCGGCGCGCGATTTTTGGCCTTTGTGACCGCGGCCACACGTCTTGCCTCGGCCCGAAGCCGGGCCCCGGCCTACACGCCGGCGCCGTTTACGCGAACCCGCCGCGGGTTTCAGCTCCCCCAACTTCATTCTTCTTTCTTCCCTTCATCGGACACGTCGGCCTCGGGGACGCCGCCGGCGCCATCAGCCGCCGCGGCCTTTACCGTCGCCTTCGCTTTCGGCGATTTATCTTCGGAGGGCCCTGCCTCGTCGGCCTTCTTCTTCGCGGGCGCCTTCCGTGGAGCGGCCTTCTTTGCGGCGCCTTTCTCGGGCTCGGCTTTACTTTTAGGCGCCGTTTTTTCCTGCGCAGGTTTCTTGGCCGGAGCCTCGACCTTCGCGGGTTTCTCTTTTGGTACGACGGCTTTGCGACGGGCGCCGCCGGCGCGCGCGGGTCGTTTGGGTTTGGCTTCCTCGGCCCGGGCCGGCGCCGCGGCCGCGGCCTTTTTCTCGGGACGCGGTCTCACCGGTTCGCCCCGGCGCACCGCGGCGTCCTCCTCCGAAATGAGTTGTTTTAGGGCGTAGACGGTGGCGCCGACAACGTTATACGGGTTGTTCGAGCCGAGGGACTTGGTCAATATGTTATGGACGCCCGCGAGTTCCATTACCGCGCGGATGGGGCCGCCGGCGATAACGCCGGTGCCGGGCGCCGCGGGTTTGAGCATCACTTTAGCCGCGCCCCTCTTAACCGTTATCTCGTGCGGTATCGTCCCGTTGACGATGGGGAACGTGAACATATTCTTCTTCGCCGACTCGATACCCTTCCGTACCGCCTCGGCCACTTCGTTGGCCTTGCCGAGAGCCACGCCCACCTGGCCCTTCCCGTCGCCGACGACGACGATGGCGTTGAAGCCGAAGCGGCGACCGCCCTTGACCACTTTCGCGACGCGGTTTATCGTTACGACGCGGTCCTGTAGTAGCGGTTCTTCGCCGAAGTCCCGGCGGTTATTCCTTCTGCGTGAGCCGGTACGAATTAGAATTTCAAACCTCCCTTGCGGGCACTTTCGGCCAGCGCCTTTACGCGGCCGTGGTATTGATAGCCGCCGCGGTCAAACACTACGTCGGTAAAGCCCGCGGCCAACGCTTTTTGGGCGAAGAATTCGCCTACGGCCGCGGCGCCGGCGATATTGCCGCCGTCTACTTTCCCGCGCAACTCGCCGTCGAGGCTCGAGGCGGCGAGGAGCGTCCGGCCGGCCTCGTCGTCCACGAGCTGGGCGTATATATGCCGCAGGCTCCGGAAGGTCGAGAGACGCGGCCGCGCCGCGGTCCCCCGAATCTTGCGCCGGATACGGCGCCGGCGGCGAAGCCGGGCCGTTAGCTTTTTATGCCCATACATTGCTATTCGCCGGGCCGCTACGGCCCGCCGGCGCCCGCGAGAGCACCCTTCCGCACCTTCCGGCGAATCCTCTCGCCCTTGTACTTAATACCTTTACCTTTATAAGGCTCGGGCGGGCGGAAGGCCCGGATATGCGCGGCGCACTGGCCCACCATCTCTTTGTCGATGCCCTTCACGACCACCGCTTGGGGCGACGGCACTTCCACCGTAATGCCCGCGGGCGGCGTAAAAAGACACGGGTGCGAGTAGCCCAGCGCAAATTTAACCACTTGGCCCTGGAGCTCGGCCTTATAACCGACGCCTACGATCTCGAGCTCTTTGGCGAAGCCGTGCGCGACGCCCTCTACCATATTGGCGACAAGCGAGCGGGACAAGCCCCACAGCGCGCGCGTCGTGCGCTCGTCGTCGCCGGGCCGGATTACGACTTCGCGCTCCGACACCTCCACCGTTACCGCCGCCGGCAGGGCCCGCTGAAGCTCACCCAGCGGCCCGGCGACCGTTATGGTCGCGCCCGCGAGCGAGGCCGTAACCTTGTCCGGCAAGGGGATAGGTTTCTTTCCTACGCGCGACATCTACACGAAGGCGCTACCACGCCCTCAAGAGCACTTCGCCGCCCACGCCGCGGCGCCGGCACTCGCGGTCCGTTAAAAGGCCTTGCGACGTCGAGATCACCGCGACGCCCATGCCGCCGATGACGCGGGGGACATGTTCGTGATCAACATAGACACGCCGGCCGGGCCGCGAGACTCTCTGGATGCCGCGTAAGAACGACTTCTTGGCCGGGCCGTAGCGGAGGTAGACGCGAATAATCGACGCCGGCTTATCTTCGATAACCCGGTAACTGGATACGAAGCCCTCGTCGCACAGGATCTTAGTAATATTCTCCTTAACGTGCGAGTAGGGCGCGTCCGTCTTATCGTGGCTGGCACGGACGGCGTTGCGGATACGCGTCAATAGGTCCGCTATAGGGTCGGTCATTACCATAGCAAAGCCCCGTTACGAAGCGGACGACGGCATAGGCCGACGTTCCGCCCGCCTCCGTTCACCAACTCGCTTTTATAACGCCCGGAATCTCGCCCCGGAGCGCGAGCGTGCGGAAACAGATACGGCACATATCGAACTTGCGATAGTAACTGCGCGGCCGGCCGCAAAGAGGGCACCGATTATAACCTCGGACGGCGAACTTGGGCTCGCGCTTCGCTTTTGCAATCAGTGATTTCTTAGCCATAACTTTCGGTGGTGTTAGCTCTGGACCCGCGGCCTCTTGAAGGGGAAACCAAACGCTGTCAGTAAACTTCGCGCGCTGTCGTCCCTCGGCGCGCTCGTCACGATCGTGATGTTCATACCGGTAATCTTTACGACTTTATCGTAATCTACTTCCGGGAAGATGATCTGCTCGGTAATACCGACGGTATAATTGCCGTGGCCGTCGAAAGCGTCCGGCTCGAGGCCGCGGAAGTCGCGTACCCGGGGGAGCGCGAAAGTAACGAAGCGGTCGAAGAACTCGTACATCCGCTCGCGCCGGAGCGTAACGCGCACGCCTACGGGCATACCGGCGCGGAGTTTGAAGTTAGCCACCGAGCGTTTGGCCCGGCTGACTACGGGCCGCTGGCCGGTTATCGCCGCCAGCTCCTCCACCGCGGCGTCGAAGATTTTAATATCGTCGTGGTAACGTCCGAGGCCGCCGTTTATCGCTATCTTTACCAGCCGGGGCACCTCGTAGCGGTTTCCGTAGCCGCTTGCGGTCATAAGCGCCGGGACGACCTCTTCGTCGTATTTCCTTTTCAGGCGCGGCGTGATCATCTTTGCCCCTACCGCCTTACTCACCGGTCGACAACCTCCCCGCACTTGACGCACCGGCGGACCTTCGTCCCGTCCGCGAGCGCCTTGCTCCCGAGGCGCGTAGGCTGGTGGCATTTGGGGCAGACCAACATCACATTGGAGACGTGGACGGCAGCCTCGAGCTCGTGGATACCGCCGGCGCGGTCTTCCCGCGTACGGCGGGAATGTTTCTTCACGAAGTTCACGCCCTCGACGATGAGCCGGTTCTTCGCCGGGATGACCCCCAGGACCTTACCGGTCTTGCCGAGGTCCTTCCCGGCAACGACCTTGACGGTATCACCCCTCTTCAGGCGGATACGGAATTTACGCGGCGCGGGAGAGGAACCACGGCCCATTGTTATAAAACCTCCGGCGCAAGTGAGATTATCTTCATATAACGCTTCTCGCGGAGCTCCCGGGCCACCGGCCCGAAGATACGCGTGCCCGCGGGTTCGCCCGTCTCGTTGATGATTACGCAGGCGTTATCGTCGAAGCGGATGTACGAGCCGTCTTGGCGTCGGGTCTGCTTGCGCGTCCGGACGACTACCGCCCGCACGACCTGGCCCTTTTTCACGGTGCCGCGCGGCGACGCGTCCTTGACGGTCGCGACGATGGTATCACCCACCTCGGCGAATTTCTTGGCGCCGGAGCCGGTAACGACGCGGATACAGGCCGCCCGCTTCGCGCCCGAGTTATCGGTCACCGTTAACCTGGAATAAGGGATTATCAACTGCCGGCACCACGCAATCCGTTATTTGGCCCGTTCTACGATTTCGACGAGGCGCCACCGTTTGCGCTTGGACATAGGCCGCGTCTCCATTATGCGTACGAAGTCGCCCTCCCGACATTCGTTGTTCTCGTCGTGCACTAAAAACTTTTTGCCCCTCTTGACCATCTTCTTGAACACCGGGTGTTGTTTCCGGGTTACGACCTCGACGACGATGGACCGCTCCATCGCAGCGCTCACGACCCGGCCCCGGACGACCTTCCGCTTACCACGCGTCTGTCTTTCCTCTTCGGCCACGGTTATTTTTGCCCTCCCGCGTCCGCGGCGGCGGCCGCCGTCGCCCGGTCTTTCTCAGCCAAAATAGTTAAAATCCGGGCGACCCGGCGTCTGAGCATCTTGCTGCGGTTGTTATCCTCTTCCTTCCGAGTCGCGATATTCGTTCGAACCTCGAAGAGCTCGCGTTTGGCGTCGCGCAACGCGAGGGCCAATTCGTCCGGCGTCCGTTGTCGAAGGTCTTCCCGGTGTTTCCTCGTAACCATCGCTTACGCCGCGATTTCCAAATACTTGGTCTTGATAGGGAGTTTATGGTCCGCGAGCCGCATCGCTTCGCGCGCGACCGCGGGCGTTACGCCCTCCAACTCGAACAAGACTAAGCCCGGGCGAACGACCGCGACCCAATACTCGGGCGCACCTTTCCCCTTGCCCATACGCGTCTCGAGCGGCTTCTTCGTAACCGGCTTATCCGGGAAGACACGAATCCACACCTTCCCGACGCGTTTGACCCGCCGCGTTATGGCGACGCGCGCGGCCTCTATCTGGTTGGCGGTGAGCCAATAAGCCTCGCGCGCCTGTAAGCCGTAAGTGCCGAACTGGAGGGTGTTGCCGCGGCGGGCTTTACCACGCCGCCGGCCGCGCTGTTGCTTTCGCCACTTGGTCCTCTTCGGCATCAACATATTAAATCGACCTCACCGGGCCGGCCACCTATTCGTTACTTTTCCGGCCGCCACCGCGCTTCGGCCGCCGGCGGCGCTTCTTAGTAGGCCGGCGCGTCTGTTCGCCCAGGGCCATCCGCTCCTGTAAATCCGAAGGTAATATCTCCTCGCGGAATATCCACACTTTCGTGCCGACGACGCCATAGACCGTCTTGGCCTCGGCCCAGCCGTAATCAATATCCGCGCGCAACGTCTGGAGCGGTACGCGGCCGTCGGCATACCACTCCCGCCGGCTCATCTCCGCGGCCCCGATCCGGCCCTTTACTTGAATACGGCATCCCTTCGCGCCCAACTTCATAA
>CAZJNB010000016.1:0-15130 GCA_964547385.1 uncultured bacterium | reverse complement strand
CGAGCTTATTAACCGTGTCTCCACGTTCGGCCGCGTAACGGGCTTCGAGGATTTACCGGCGCCGCGGCCTTTGGAAGTTACGCCGTACGTTACGGGCCGCGCCGAGGAGCGCAATAACACCGGTTATTATGGGCTTGAGCCGAGCGACGGGTGGGAGCTCGAGCCGCGTTACGGCTTAGACCTCGAATATCGCGCCGGCGCCGCGGCGACGGTCCTCGCGACGGTCCTCCCGGATTACGCGTATATCGAGGCCGACCCGGCGCAAATAAGCCTGGAGCCGACGGAGATTTGGCTCGCCGAGAAGCGGCCTTTCTTTACCGAGGGCTATGAACTATTCGATACGGACAGCGAGATGTTGTATACGCGCCGGCTTTCGGAGATCGCGGGCGGCGTGAAGGTTACCGGCCGCCAAGGGCCGATACGTTACGGCGTGCTCGATACGGCGTTGCGCGACGACGACCCCCTCTACCCGGAGGACAACTTCGCCGTCGCCCGGGCAGTTTACGATACCTTCGGCGGTTCCTCTTTCGGCGTTATGGGCGTCGGCCGGCAAGAGCTGGGCGGGGAGGTTCCGTTGGATACGGGGACGGCGGAGGACCGGGCGCGGTATAACAACGTGGCGTTTGTGGACGGGAGGTTCGTGTTGCCGGCGCGTCTAAGTATGTCGTTCGAAGGGGCGAAGTCGGAGACCGCCGGCGCCGGCGGCGACGGCTATGAGTATAACGTCGGGTTGGGGCGAATAGGGGTGACGGATATGATGTTTGCGTGGTTCGCCGAGACGGGCGAGGAGTTCCGGGCCGATATGTCTTTCATTCAACCGGAGGATTTGGGCGTACGGGAGGCCGGGATGTTCGGCCAAAGAGAGTTCCAAGTCAACCGCGCCGGCGTCCGCTCGTTATCGCTTCACGGTAATTACGATCACAAGTGGAACCTGGCGGCGGAAACGACGAACAACTTTACGTCGCTCGTCGCGAAGGTAACGTCCGAACGCGATTACTTCGTGACGTTAAACTACCGCGGCGGGAGGGACTTACGGTATGCGCCGATGGGGTATCCGGTCTACGATAACGACGTCTTTGACGTGGCCGTGGGCCATACGCCGGCGTCGTGGGGCAATTACCGTCTGGGTTATTGGCGGGGGATGTGGTACGGCGACTTTTACCATTACTATACGTTCGAGTTCGGCGCGATTCCGACGCCGGTGCTCGTGTTCGACGGTAACGCGGAAGTGGGCAACCGGCGCCCGGGCACTCGCTTCGTCGTCGCCAACTTAAAAGTTACGCACAACGTTACGGACGAGCTTTTCTGGCGGCTCATCCTCCTGGGCAATTCCGACGAGCGAACGAGCGAGGCGAGCATATTGTGGGGGTGGGATTTCCGCACCGACAGCACCGCGTATCTGGCGTATGAACAGCGGCGCGACTCGACGGGCCACTTCGCCCTGGCCGAACAGCTGGCGTTCGTTAAGGTTTCCTACGCGATACCCTTCTAAATCCTCGGGGGTATAGTATAGAACGCGAGACGGCCGGCTCGGCGGGCCGGTTTATTTTTCGTTTGCCGACGCCTCGCGAATGGGGAGGTAGACGGTAAAGGTAGCGCCTTCGCCGGCGGTGGAAGAGATTTCGATATGGCCGCCGTGGGCTTCGACGGCGCGTTTCACGACGGCTAAGCCAAGGCCGGTGCCGCCGACGGCGCGGGTACTCGAGCCGTCGATCTGGTAGAACGAGGAGAAGATGTTTTCGAGCTGGTCGCGGGGGATACCAGGGCCGTTATCCGCGACGGTGATCACGATGCTATTATTATCGGTCGCGGTCGAAACGCGTACGTAGCCGCCGGATTGATTGAATTGTATACTATTCTTAACTAAATTCCCGATGATCGTTTTAACAAGGCGGCGGTCGGCTTGCGTCGTGAGTATCCCTCGACCCAGGGCGACTTCGAGCGACACCGTCTTGTCTTCGGCCTCTTGGCGGTAGCTTTCGATGATCTCGGCGGTTATTAGGTTTACGTCTACCGGCTCGAGATGAAGTTCTCGTTCGCCGGTCTCCAGGCGCGAGAAATCCAAGATGCTCTCCACGAGCTCGCGGAGACGGCACGCTTCTTTATCGATGATGTCTATGAAGCGGAAAGAGGGATGGCTCCGCGCGGCGTGGTCGCCCTTGATGATGTCGGTGCTGCCGATGATGGAGGCGAGCGGCGTGCGCAACTCGTGGCCTACGTTAGCGATGAAGTTCTCTTTTAGGCCGGCGAGCTCTTTGGCCTCCGTAATATCGTGGAAGGTCGCGACATAGCCGACCTTTTCTCGTTTGGGGCCCGTCACCGCATCTACTAATACGCGGTAATAGGTAGTTCTCTTGTGTTCGCCGCCGCCGGCCACGGCGAATTCGAATTCGGCCTCGGCCTCGTGCTCGAGGCGGGTGCGCGCGGCCTCGAAGATATTGTGGAGGGTAGGGGTGTCGATGATCGAGCGGACGTGTCGGTTCACGATATCCGCGGCCGCGCGGCCCAACATCTTCTCCGCCGCCGGGTTCACTTCGATAACTTGGAGGGCGGTATCCGTAACGATGATGGCGTCGGAGATACTGGTGAAGATGGCGTTGAGTTTCCGTTGGTGTTCTTCGGCCGTCGACATCGACGAGCGGAGGTCGTCGAGGAGGCGGGCGTTCTCGATGGAACCGGCGACCTGGCCGGCGAAGAGGGTGAGGAGGTTGAGGTCGCGGTCGGTGAAGACGCCGCCGCCGAGCCGCCCCAACGTCATTACGCCGATGACCTCTTCACGCGATAACAGCGGGACGCAGAGAAGGGACTCTTTCTCTTCGGAGGGCGTTCCCGGGACCGTTACGGACCGGGCGTCTGAGAGCGCGTCGTTAACGTATTCGCCTATGCCCGTCTGGGCAACGTGGCCGGTGAAACCCTCACCGACCTTCAACTGCATTTTCATAACTTCTTCGGGGTAGGCGGTAAGGCTGACGATCGGCTCGAGGACGCCCGCGGCCCGATCCAAAAGGAATATCGTGCATTCGTCGGCGCCGATAAGGTCTTTAACTTTTCGGGCTATATTTTGGATTATCTCTTCGGTATCGAGAGAGGAGGCGAGCGTTTTAGTGGTGTCCATAAGGGTTAGGAGTTCTTTCATCTGGCCGGAGGTCTGAGAGAAAAGGCGGGCGTTGTCTATGAAGAGGGATAATTCGTCGCAGATCGTTTGTAGGAGGTCAGTATCTTCGGCGTCGAATCCTCGCGGCTGTTGCGAGAAAAGAGTTACGCGCCCCAATAGCTTCTGTTTAGCGATAAGGGGGACGGAGATGTAGGCCGCCGGGCCGCCTTCCTCCGGCGCAGAAAACGCGAAAGGGTCGGCGTCTTTCTCGTTCCGTTTAATTAAGATATCAGCTTCCAATAACGCCGCCGTCTGTTCCGGCGCCATCGCCCCGAGGGTCCCCCAAGGACGTTCTTTGACGCCGACCGCGCTGAAGTGGGTCGTCAATTTTAGGGACTTATGCTTTTCGTCGTAAAGATGGACCGCGCCGCCGTCGAGGCCGGCGAAGGTCGCTATCTTCTGGACCGCGACGTTGAGGAGTTCTTCCAACGGCGGTAAACGGCTGGCGTCGGCCGCTATGGAGCTGAGTATTGAGAGGTAGTTCGTCTGGCGGGTAACGTTTTCTAAAAACGAGAGGTTTTCGATGCCGATGGCCGCCTGGAAGGCGATCCCCTCAAATAGGGCGATATCGGATGCCGTAACGGGTGGCTTCGGCGTTCGCCACGCCGTTAACATAACGCCCAACAGGGCGTCCTTTTTATGGACGGCGGTGATTAAAATTGCGCCGGTCTCGAACTCCGGAAAGACATCTTTTCCGATCCGGCCGTCGGCGGCCACGTCGGCGACTATGATGGGCCGAGTGCTTTCGATTGCGTTTTGGTAAAGGGCGTATTTCGCGAGGTTGACCTGCCCCGAGCTTATACCTTTCTCGGCCGCCGGGGGCAACCCTACCGCGGCCTTTACTACGGTGGGCGCGTGGGCGTCATCTAGAAGGATAAGCGCCGCGACGTTAGCCGCCATTACCGCGCGCATCTCCGCGACCAAGAATTCTAAGGACTTGCTTAAATCCGTCGTCTGGCTTATAACGTGGCTTATGTGAAGCAGAGTCTTAGCGTCGTGCGTCGCTCGATGTTCCTTATCGAGGAGATAGGCATTTTGGATCGCGATCGCCACTTGGTCCGCGAACGTTTGGAGAAGCTCGACGTCGCCTTTGGTAAAGGACCCTGTTTTATCATCCTGGACGTCGAGGACGCCTATGACGCGGCCGCTGGCTTTAATCGGGACCGATACTTCCGAGCGGGCGGTGCCCGGTATCGGGTCCGGCGCGAAGCGCGGGTCGTGCGCCGCGTCGTTGCTGAGGACGACTTCCCCGTGTTCGGCGGCCAACCCGACAAAGCCTCGGCCGAAAGGTATCGAGAGGTCGCTGGGAACGAGCTTTTTATATGCGCCTTCTACGACGCGCGCCGTAAGCGTTCGCGGCTCGTCGCTGTCGCTGAGGAAAAGAGCTACACTGTAGTTATCGAAATGGTCCCTGATCGCCGCGGCTATCATCCGGAGTATCTCGGCGATATCGCGGGACCCCTGGATTTGGCGGCCCAACCTATTTATAAGCGTAAGCTCGTCCGCCCGTTTGCGTTCCCGCTGCAAGAGGGCCGCGTTGCGGAACGCTACGGCGACGTAGTCGCCAAGTGTTTCCATAGCTAAGACGTCGCTCTCGTCGAACGCGCGCCGGCGCCGGCTCTGGATGTCGATGACCGCCAGGACGCGGTCGCCGCTCTTGACCGGGACCGCGAGCTCCGCGCAAGTCTGCATCGTCTCGTAGTCTATAACGTAGAAACGGTCGTCTTGGGAGACGTCGTTGGCGAGGATGCTCGCTTTTCCGCGCGCCGCGGCGCCCACAAGGCCCACGCTCAACGGCTGGCGGTAGCCGACGGCGACGACGTCCGCGTATCCGCCGACGTTGGCCTCCATTATGGCTTCGTCACGTTCTTTATCGACGGAGAAGATGGATACGTTGTAGTAGTCGAACTTTTGCCGGATCGCGGCGGCGACTTCGGTGAAGAGCTCTCGCGGCGAAAGCGTTAGGAGCGGCTTCTTCCCGATTTCGCTTATTAGCTCGAGATGGAGGCCGCGTTTACCTTCGAGTTGTGCCCGCCGCCGGCTCTCGAGCAGGCCGCCGGCGTACGACGCCATCGCTTCTACGAAGGATACGTCGCCCTTCTCGATTTCGTAATCGCCGCCCGTCGTTAAATGTATGACGCCGAGGCACTCGTCGCCGTGCACGATCGGCACCGCTAATTGCGATTCGTTTTGTCCGCCACCGGCGGCGTCGCCGGGCGCGGGGGCGGTAGCCAGTACGGCGTGCCGTTCTTTTGCGGCCTCCGCGGCGAGGCTCTCGTCGAAGCTCGCCGCGGCGTACTTCGCCCCTTTAGGGCCGTAACCTCGCGAGGCTGCTTGGCGGCCGGTCTTGGTTTCCTTTTCGTATAGATAGGCCGCGGCGCGTTCGTAGGGGAGCCCTTCGCCAATAAAGTCGAGGAGCTGACTTAACATCGTTTCCGGCTCAAGCCGCGACGATAGCCGCGGCGCTGACGATATTACGAGTTGGAGTTGTTTGTTCTCCCAACGCAAACGTTCTGTTCCCGCGGCGAGCGCGTCGCGTTGCGCGAGGAAGTCAAGCCGGCTCGCGACGTCGTCGGCGATCGCGCGACACACCGTTTCTTCGTCGGGGGAGAAGCCGCCCCGGCCGGCCCGCCGGATGACGAGCGCCGCACCTCGGGCCGCGCCGGCGTTTACTATAGGGACCGTGAGGACCGCGCCGCCCGCGAAGGTCTCGAGTCCCGGGATTTTTTGGAGGTGGGCGGCTTTTGCCGCCGGAAGGTTGATAACGCCGCCGGTTGCGAAGACCTTAGCGACTACGTTATCGCCACTCAGCGGAAACGTTAATTGCCGATATTTACCGCCGGGCCGGGTTACGATAGCCGCTTCGGCGTCTTCCTCGCTCAGGGGGACAAAGATACCCGCGGCCGCGGCGCCGAAGTAATCGGCAAGGCCGTTCGCCGCCAAAGGGAACAGCTCGGCACGGGTCTCGGCGGCGCGGATTTGCGCCCGGAGCTTGCGGCCGCTGTCGGCGCGTTTCGCCGGGGAACGAGATTTCGCTGGGACCGGGTTCATAGTTTTCTACCGAAGTTATTTTAACTTCGCGTTACGAAATATCAAGGTTTAATTTTCGGCCGGCGATGGGCGCGGCCCGCTTCCGTTTCCTCCGCCCGGATGACGAGCCACATCCAATAAAATTGCGTAGGCTCCTCGGCGACGCGGCGCTCTATTATCTGCATAAGTTCGCACGTGAGCCGCGCCGCCTCGACGCGGGTATTCCCCTCCCGGCTGAGTAGAGGCGGCTCGACGACGAGGCGATGGCGGTTATCGCTACGGCGGTAGATGAACGCCGGCAGCAGCGGCGCGCCCGTCCGGACCGCGAGGCGTGCGGGAGCCCCGCTGATATAGAGCCGTCGGCCGAAGCAATCGCACCATACGCCGCTCGAGCCGCCCGCGGCCGTCGGCGAGAATTGGACGACGCGGTTCCGCGCCAGGGCCCGGTATAACTTCCGCGGGTCGTCGGTTGGGAAGACGAGCTCGTGGAGTTTGCGGGCCGGCGCCAAGCGGGCGCGGCGGACGTTGCCGGGCGCGTCGGCGAACGCGGACGTCATCACCGTTAAGGGATAGCCGCGGAGTGCGAGGGCGATGTGTAGAAGACGTTCGTTGCCGAAGTGCGGTGGCGCGAGGACGGCGCCTCCGCCTCGGGCCAACGCGTCGTCGAGGTGCTCGAGGCCCTCGAAGTCCACGAACCGGTTTATGTTCTCGGGGCTGAGCAGGGGTAGAAGGAAGAGCTCGAGAAAGTTCTTTTGGTGGTTGCGCCAGAAGGCGCGGAGAACGGCCGCGGCGTCGCCTTCGCTTCGCTCCGGTAGTGCGTGGCGGATAAGCCCAATGTACGTCCGGCGGGACCGCCCGCGGCCTATATAACCTACGCGGTAACGGATATCTCCTAAGAAGTCGGCGAGGCGATATAGGCGCTCCGGCCGTCCAAGGAAAGGCGTAGCGGCGGTTTTAGCGACGGCGAAGTATAAGCTCCGGAAATATTTTAACATTACGCTATTTGGCGAACGGTGCCGGTCCGGTGCCGGGCTTTAGCCCTGGCGCCCTTAAACGAGGCCGGATTATCGCATAAAAGGGGGTTGATTTCCGGTCCCGAAAAGTATAACATAAGCCGCTTTTACGTTCTGATAATTCCAACGTTAGACGCGGGAGGTAGCGCCGGATGACGCATCACTTCAATAATTATATCGCGGGCGAGTGGGTACCGGCGAAGTCCGGTAAGACGGTGGAGAACCGCAACCCCGCCGACGAAAACGACCTTGTGGGCGTATTTCCGGCCAGCGGCGCTGAAGATTTGGACGCCGCGGTAAAGGCCGCTCGCGCCGCTTTCGGAGCGTGGCGCCGGGTCCCGGCGCCCCTGCGCGCCCTAAAAATCCAGCGCGCGGGTGAGCTCCTCCGCGAGCGGAAGGAAGAGGTGTCCCGCCAGATGACGAGGGAGATGGGCAAGGTCATCGCCGAGACGCGCGGCGACACCCAGGAGGGTATCGATACCGCTTTCTATATGGCCGGCGAGGGGCGACGGCTTTTCGGCGTTACGACGCCCGTCGAGTTGCCCGATAAATTCGGGATGGCGATCCGGCGACCTATCGGCGTGGCCGGCCTGATAACGCCCTGGAATTTCCCGATGGCGATCCCGACGTGGAAGGTCTTCCCGGCGCTCGTCGCCGGGAACACCGTGGTCATCAAACCCGCGACCTATACGCCCGCGACCGTATGCGAGCTCGGCCTTATCCTCGAAGAGGCCGGCGTCCCGCCGGGCGTGTTCAATATCGTGTGCGGCTCGGGCAAGGAAGTCGGGGAGGCGATACTGGGGCACGCGGGCGTCGACGTAATATCCTTCACCGGCTCGAGCGCCGTAGGCCGCCGCATTAACGAGGTCGGCGGCAAGAACCTGAAACGGGTGTCCCTCGAGTTGGGCGGCAAGAACGCGCAGGTCGTCCTCGCCGACGCGGACTTAGAGCTCGCGTTGGAGGGGGTGTTGTGGGGCGCCTACGGGACGACGGGCCAGCGGTGTACCGCGACCAGCCGGCTTGTTTTGGAAGAGGGCATCCACGATAAGTTCGTAAAGATGCTCGTGGACGCCGTCGCACAACTCCGACTTGGCAACGGCTTAGACGAAAAGTTTGACGTCGGCCCGCTCGTGAGCGCGAGCCAACGCGAAACGGTGCATTCGTACGTCGAGGTCGGGAAGGAGGAGGGCGCAGGGCTTGCCCTCGGCGGCGAATACTACGACGAAGGCGATTGCGCCCGAGGTTATTTCTACAAGCCTACGGTCTTTGTGGGCGTAACGCCCACGATGAGAATCGCGCGCGAGGAGATATTCGGACCCGTTTTATCGGTGCTCAAGGCACACGACGCGGACGAAGCCATTAAGGTCGTCAACGATTCCAATTACGGCCTTTCGAGCTCCATATACACGCGCGACGTCAACTTAGCGTTTCGGGCTATCGAGGACATCGACGCCGGCATCACGTACGTGAACGGTCCTACCATCGGCGCCGAGGTCCATCTTCCTTTCGGCGGCGTGAAGGAGACCGGCAACGGCCATCGCGAAGGCTCGTTCACGGTCTTCGATATCTTCACCGAGTGGAAGTCGGTCTACGTAGATTATTCCGGCAAGCTCCAGCGGGCCCAAATAGACGTGGCGGCGGATTAGCCGTTCCACTTGATTGGGCCGCGAGTACGGGGAGGGGCGGCCGTGGGCCGCCCTTTCGCTATAAAAGGGGCCGGAATATTATGGACGTTTTCGTTTTTTTAACGGAGCTGGTGGGGAAGCAGGTCTACGACGCGGACGGGCGCCGCCGGGGCCGCGTCGTAGATTTCGCCGCCGCCGGCCGGGAGCAATACCCGCGGGTAGGGTATTTCGTCTCCCGGCGGCGTCGGCGCGCGGAGGTCCGCATAGCGTGGGAGCAAATCGCTCGGTTGGAGAAGGACGGCGTCCATCTCATCCCCGACGATGAGAAGGACGGCGTCGCGTTCGTGCGCCGCCCGGGCGAAGTATTGCTCGTCGCCGACCTTTTGGATAAGCAGGTCGTGGACGTCAACGGCGCCAAGGTCGAGAGGGTCAACGACATCCACTTCCTGAATACGGAACGGGACCTGCGGGTAGTCCACGTCGACGTAGGATTCCGGGGGCTTCTACGACGCCTCCGTATTCTACGTCCTTTCGACGCCCTAACGACGTGGCTCCTATCTTATACGGTCGAGGAACGTTTTATCAACTGGCGGTTCGTCCAACCGCTCGGCGAACACCTTGCCGGGAGCGGGCTCCAACTCAACGTTGCCCGGGCGCGGCTTGCGGCCCTTCATCCCGCGGACCTGGCCGATATTATTGAGGATTTACCGCAACCCGAGCGGGCCACCGTCTTCGCGGCCCTCGACGTGGAGACGGCGGCGGAGGCGTTGGAGGAAGTGGAGGACGCCGAGTTGGCGGTAGACTTGCTGGAGGCCGTGGGCGAGGACCGGGCCGGCGACATCATCGAGGAGATGGACCCGGACGAGGCCGCGGACGTCCTCGCGGAATTCGACGACGCCCAGGCCGAGGAATTGATAGAGGCGATGGAGGACGAGCGGGCCGAGGACTTACGAGAGCTATTAGCGCAGGACGAGGGGACCGCGGGCGCCATTATGACGACGGAATACTTGGCGGTGGCGCGGGACGACGACGTCGCCGCGGCGTTCACGACGTTGCGCAACGCCGAGGACGTAGAGGCGTATAATTACGTCTACGTCGTGGACGACGACGGCGTTTTGGTAGGGGTCTTTTCTCTCCGCGACGCCCTGCTCGCGAAGCGAAAGACGCCGGTGGCAGAGCTGATGACGGCCCGGGTCATCGCCGCGAAACTCGACGAGCCGCCGGCCCACGTATACGAGCTGTTCGGGAAATACGGCTTCGCGACGTTGCCGGTGGTGGACGCGGACGGCGTCTTGCGGGGCGTGGTAACGCTCTACGACGCCGTCGCCGCGGTCTACCCGGAGTTCGAGAAGGAATAGCGTGGCGTTCAATTTGAGAACCCGCAGTTGGCTCGTTCCCCGCGTTAAGGGCTTGGCGCTCCTTCTCGCGGTGCTGGGGCCGGGCATCATTACGTCGAACGTGGACAACGACGCCGGCGGCATCGCGACCTATTCCATCTGCGGCGCCCGCTTCGGCTACACGATGTTGTGGTCGCTCGTTCCGATTACGGTCCTCCTCGTGGTCGTGCAGGAGATGGGGATGCGGATGGGCGTCGTAACGGGGAAGGGTCTTTCCGACCTTATCCGCGAGCGCTTCGGCGTCCGGGTAACGTTCTATTTGATGTTCGCGATGTTAATTATCAACCTCGGCAATACGGTGGCGGAGTTCGCGGGCGTCGCCGCGAGTATGGGGATCGTGGGCGTGAGTAAATATATTTCGGTGCCGGCCGCGGCCGCGGTTGTGTGGTTGGTCGTGGTCAAGTGGAACTATAAACGGGTGGAGAAGATATTCCTGGCGGCGTGTTTGATCTACGTCTCGTATATCGTCGCCGGGTTCCTGGTAAAACCTTCGTGGTCGGAGATTGCCGCCAACGTCGCGCGACCGCAAGTAAGGTGGGACGGCGCCTATCTGATGATGCTCGTCGGCTTGGTGGGGACGACGATCGCGCCGTGGATGCAGTTCTATCTGCAGGCCGCGGTCGTGGAGAAGGGCATAAAGATAAGCGAATATCGCGTGGCGCGGTGGGACGTAATCATAGGCTCGGTCGTCGTGAGCGTCGTCGCGTTCTTTATAATCGTGGCGTGTGGCGCGACGCTCTATCGCTACGGGATACCGATCGAGAATGCCGCCGACGCCGCGGTGGCGCTCAAACCGCTCGCGGGCCGTTACGCGTCGCTTCTCTTCGGCTTCGGCCTCTTGAACGCGTCGCTCTTCGCCGCCTCCATCCTTCCGCTTTCGACGGCGTTCTTTATCTCCGAGGCCTTCGGGTGGGAGGCCGGGGTGGACAAGAAGTTCGTCGAGGCGCCCCAGTTTTACTTTCTCTACACCGCGATCGTGGCCGCGGGTGCCGTAGCCGTCTTATGGCCGGGGGTGCCGTTGTTGTTCGTTATGTATCTGTCGCAGGTAGTCAACGGCGTCGCGTTGCCGGTGATTATTATCTTTATGTTGGTCCTTATTAATGACCGGCGGTTGATGGGGGACTACGTTAATGGCCTGGGGCAAAACGTTATTTCCTTAGTTACTGCGGCGGTGTTGGTCGCGTTGTCCGTAATTATGACGGCGACGTTGTTGTTTTAAGATATGGCGGGGGACGGCCACACCCTCCCGGCCGAGCTCCGGCGTCATTTTACGGCCGACCCGGCGCGGTGGCTCTTAAAAGCGCGCTCGCCGCTGGTGAAGTTTCGGGCGGCGGTGGACCTCCTCGGCTGGCCGCGGGAGCACGGCGACGTCGTCGGGTGGTGGCGCCGGCGTTACGAGGACGCCGACCTCGCCGCGGTGCGCGCGGCCCAGCTCGAGGACGGCCTGTGGTACGCGCCCGAGCCGTTCTTCCGGCGCCGGCCAAGCCTCTACGCCCCTCGCTTCCGCGCCGCGGCGTGGCAGTTCCCGCTTCTGGCCGGTTTCGGCCTCGCTCTCGACGACGGCGTCGCGGCTCGGGCCGCGGCGGCCGTAATGGCGCGGCGGACCGACGACGGCTTTTTCGACTTAGGCCCGGCGGGGCCTTTCGTCTTGGGAAACGCCCTTGTCGTAAGCTCGTTAGCGGCATTAGGTATGGGCGTGGCCGAGCTCGCCGCGGCGCGGCGGTGGCTCGCGTCTCGCCAACGCGGCGACGGCGGGTGGGCCGACGCCTTCGAGCTCGCCGACGCCGCGGTGCCGAGCACCTTCGGTACGACCGCGGAGGTCGTCCGGGCGCTCGCCGGCGGCGGCGAAGACGTGAGGCCGGCGGTTTGCCGGGGTAAAGAATACCTCCTCGCGAACCTGTTTTCGGACTACAACGGCCGCTTCTTGCGCTCGGCGGCGCGCTGGCGCCGGCTTAGTTGGCCGCAATACCGTTTCGACGCGTTGTCCGTCGCGACGGCGCTCCGGACCGCCGGCGCCACGCCCGAGGAACTGACGCCGCTCGCCGCGGCGGTCGCGGACCTTCAACTGCGACGGGGTTTTTGGCGGCAACAGGTTCCGTTCGGCGAGCGTTGTTGGCTCGAGCCGGTGCGCGCCGGGCGGGCGTCCCGGTGGGTAACTTTTAACGCCGCGGCGTTCCTGAGCTGGTTTTATGACCGGGAGGGTCGAGGAAAGTAATTGCCTTCCGGGCCGCAATCTCTTATAATTCGGCACGTTAGGGGAATGGGTCTCTATAGTGATGGCGCTACTAAAAATTATGCGGCCGCGCCAGTGGACGAAGAACTTAATCATCTTCGTCGCGGTCGTGTTCGGCGGGCGGGCGTTTCTTTCGGGGGACGTCTTCCACGCGGCGTTGGCGTTCGTATTTTTCTGTTTCCTCTCGAGTAGCGTTTATATCTTGAACGACGTGGTAGACGCGCCGCAGGACCGCCGGCACCCCGACAAAAAGAATCGGCCGGTGGCCGCCGGCAAAATATCGCGTGGGGCCGCGCTGGCGTGGTTCGTGGCGTTCGCGGCGCTTTCGCTGGGGGCGTCTTTCTGGGCGCTGGGGTGGAAATTCGGCGTAAGTGCCGGGGCCTACTTCGTCCTCAACCTCTCGTATACTTTCGGCGTCAAGCGCGTCGTTATCGTGGATTGCATAACGATCGCGATGGGTTTTGTCCTGCGCGCGATCGCCGGTATCTACGCGATCGTAACGGAGCCGATCCAAATATCCGAATGGCTCCTTATCTGCACCTTCTTCCTGGCGCTCTTCCTGGCGTTCTCGAAAAGGCGGGGCGAGATAACGGACCTTTCCGCGGACGCCGCGGCCTACCGTCCTATCCTCGCCTCCTATTCGCCGAAGCTGATAGATGAGATGATCGCGGTGACGACGGCGTCCTCGGTGATGTCGTATTCTCTCTATACGATTTGGCCCGGGACCGTCGCCCGGCTCGGGACCAACAATATGATCTACACTATCCCGTTCGTAGTATACGGGATTTACCGCTACCTTTACCTCGTTCACAAAAAGGGGAAGGGCGCAAGCCCTTCGGCGATATTGCTTTCGGACCGGCCGCTCCAGGCGAACATCTTGTTATACGTAGCGGCCGTTTTCGTTATCCTATACGTTAACAGATAACTTCTCGCGTTCGGGAGTAGCGTGAAACTTTCGCGACGAGGTAGGGTTTTGTTCGGGCTGGCCGTGAGCTTCGCTTCGGCGCTCGTCCTGGCCTTCGTCATAGATTGGCGCGAGTTTGCCGAGTCCTTGGCGCGGGTGAACTACATATATTTAATACCGGCCACCATATGCATCGTCGCCTCCTATTATTGCCGGGCGCTCCAATGGCGTTACGTGCTTGGCAACGTGCGGCGGTTGCCGGCCTTCGGGCTTTTTCGGGTGACGATGATAGGCCTCTTCGCGAATATAATCTTACCGGCGCGCCTGGGAGAAATCGTGCGCGCGTATATATTGGCGCGTAAGAACAACCTATCGAAGGGGACGGCGTTCGGCTCGGTGATCGTTACACGTTTGCTCGACGGCGCGGTCCTGTTCCTAATCCTCGCGGGGTTCGCGATCCTCATCCCGGCGAAGATAGGGGGCCTGAAGGCCGGGGGGACTACGGGCTTCGCTATTTACGTAGCGTTAGTCGGCTTCTTCGTGCTTTTTTATTTCAACCGCGCCGCGGCGACGAAGGTGATAAAATATACGGTCGCGCCGTTGTCGAAACGGGCGGCGGTCAGGTTAATTCGGGTGTTAGATAAGTTCACCTACGGTTTCAGCTGTTTTCGCAGCCCGGCCGACTTGGCCAAGGC
This sequence comes from uncultured bacterium, assembly GCA_964547385.1. Classification (GTDB taxonomy): domain Bacteria; phylum RBG-13-66-14; class B26-G2; order WVWN01; family WVWN01; genus CAZJNB01. The sequence goes on along the minus strand of CAZJNB010000016.1, from coordinate 1,079 downwards.
CTTTCTCTATTCCGGCGCTATTTGGGGGCTCGTGGCCCTCTCGTATTATTTCGTGAACCTCGGCTTCGCGTTCGCGACGCCGCTGCCGCTCTACGCGCCGTTGCTCCTCGTCGCGATCGTGAGCCTGGCGATCGCGGTACCCTCGTCGCCCGGCTTCATCGGGACGATGGAATTGGGCGTTATCGCGGCGCTCCAGGTAATCAGGCCGGCGTTGACCCGGAGCGAGTCCCTATCCTACGCGATCCTTGTGCACGTCGTCCAACTTTTGCCGGTGGCGGCGATCGGCCTTTTCTTCGTCTGGACCGAACGTTTGTCGATTTCCCAACTCGCGAAGGCGGAGGAACTCGAGGCGGACGCGTCGTAATATTGGGAGGAGGGTCTTCCGTGATGAAACAGTTTGTGGAACGCCGACGGCACCCCCGCGCGGTTATCGATTATCGGGGCGTATTGGAGACCGCCGCGGGCGAACAAGTAAAACTCCGGGCCCGGAATATTTCGGCGTCCGGTATTTATTTCGACGCCGAACGGCGGCTGGCCGAATTCACCGAAGTGTCGTTAATAGTGGCGTTGCCGGCGGCCGGTGGCGAACCCCTCGAGTTCTCGTGTGCGGGCGTCATCGTCCGCGTGGAGGAGAACGGCCCGGACGCGTCGTGGCCGTTTAGCGCCGCGGTACATTTCACCGATATTGAGGACGGCAACCGCCAGGCTATTAGCTCTTATGTGGCGTCCGTTGGAGATTAACGTTGCGGCGTCGCGTCGCGGCGCCCGTCCCGGCGTTTTCCCGCGCCGCGCAACTCCCACGCTAACGCCCACCGGGGGGCCTTCCCGATGTCCGTAAAACGTGCCGAAAGGTTATTCCACCTCATCAGCGTTTTGCGTTCAGGCCGCGGTTATACCGGGCCCGAGTTGGCGGCGACGATGGGCGTATCCCAACGCACGATCTATCGCGACGTCGTAGACCTCTCGGAACTTGTTCCGGTCTATTATGACGAGGGGTACCGCCTCCTTTCGGAAGGTTTTCTCGCGAACCTGTCCTTTTCCCGTGAAGAGCTGTTGGCCTTGAAGTTGGGCGTGGATGT
>CAZJNB010000015.1:0-15999 GCA_964547385.1 uncultured bacterium | reverse complement strand
ATACAACGACGAGAGCTTGAAGACGCCCGCGGTTTACTTCTTCCAACTGCTCGGGCTGGCGCAGGGGCTTTCGTTGGAGGAAGTCGGCTTACATCGGCACAAGGTGAAGGCGCCGGCGCTGGAGAAATACGCCGCCGCCGCGGTGCCCTAAAGCCGCGTTGCGCTAAAATAGAGAGGCCGCCCGGCGGGCGGCTTTTTAATTTGGGTCCGCGGCCGTTATATGATTTTATGGAGGAGGGCGTCGATCTCCGCGGCGACCTTCGCGGTCGTGTGCTCGAACGCGGCCTTTACCTGCTCGCCGCGCGCGCCCGGGCCCTCGCCCTCGAAGCCCAGGACCTCGCCCACGACGTCCGCGTGGCCGAAGTCCAGGTTGTCGTCCACGCAGACGGTGAGGCGGTAGACGTCGCGGAGGTTTTTGAGGAAACACATCGAGTTGTAGATCGAACGGAGCTCCAGCCCCGCCGGCGGGTAGGCGCGCGCGATGGCCTCGAGGATATGAGACGTGAGCGGGTCGCGGATGCCGAAGTGCGCCTTGCAGATGAGGAGCGCCATAATGATGTCGCGCAGGCCGCCGACGCACTCCTTGATGTTGGTGGGGAGGAAGACGTCACCCACCGCGTCGCGGCGCGAGGCCATCTCCGCGGCCATATCGGCGACGTAGCGTTCGGCGTCGCCCAGGATGAACGTTTTGATGACGCGCTCGTGAAGGTCGTCCTCGAAGGTGGAGGTCCCCACGACGAGCCTCGACTCGAGGATTTGGGACTTCTCGATGAAATCGTTTTTAGGCCGGCCGCGGAAGAACGCCTCCAGCTGGCCGACGGGGATGACGTAGGAGCCGAAGTGCTCGGCGAAACGGTAGTGGGGCATTATGCCGCGGCGGCAGATCTCCGCGTTCATCGTCGAGATTACCGCGCCGCCGAGCTCCTGGAGCCGCTCGTCGTCGGTGTCGATGAGGACGATGAGGTCGTAGTCGTCGTTGAAAGCCCACTCCCGGGCGTGGCCGCCGGCGACGTAGATCGCCATTAGATCGAAGGACGTTACCCACCGGCCGTAATCCTCGGCCAGCTCCTCGCGGCAGGCGTCGAAGAGGTATAATAGATAGGTGTCGCTGAACTCGGTGTATTCGGCGTTGGTTTCCTCGACGGTGGCGCCGGCGATGGTCTTGAGTCCGACGCGCAATAGCTCGAGGTCGTAATAGTCGCCGAGGAGCTCCTTCTTTTTTTGCGGGGAGGCGACGAGCGCGGATTCGGCGAGGATGCCCTGGGACTTCTCGGCGAGCCGGCGGGGCTCGTCGAGGAAGCGGAGGCAGTCCGGGTATTTGCGGAGGACCGCGCGGAAGTAGCGGCGGAGGAACGCCGAGCCGTAATAGCGGAGGCGGCAAAGCTCACGCAACGACGCCGCGGCGCGCCGAAGTGAGGGTACCGCCACCGGCCCCGCGGCGAGCTCCATAAACTCGCGGGCGGTCTCGTAATCTACTTCGGCGAGGTAGCGGTTGAGGAGGGTAGGCCGGGCGGCGTAGAGGGCCGCGGCCTCGCGCGCCGGATTGTAGAAAGTCCGGAAGTCGCGGAGGAACGCCGCGCTCATCGCCGCGAAGAGCTCGCGCGCGTCCACCTCGTCGCGGTTCTCTCCCAGCGTTACGAGCAGTTTGATGAAAAGCTCGGCGTTTCGCTTCACCAGCCCCACGAGCTCGTTGATGCGCAATTCCCTCTCCGCCGCGGGTAGCGCGTTGAAGCCCGCCGCTAACGCCCGCAGGAACTTTTTGTCGTCCGAGAGGAGGAGCTCGAAGACGTCTTCCCAGAAGGTCGCCCCCGCCCAAAAGCGTATGAGCTTGAGCGTCCGCTTCAACAAGCCGCCTGCGGGACGGGCCTCCTCGGCGGCCAAACGCAAAAACGCCGACGACTTTCTCAGGTACCCCCCGACCTCGTCCCCCAGCCGGCCGGCCGCCGCGCGCACCCGGGCGACGTAGTCGTAGTAGTGGACGAGCAGGCTCTCGTCGGCCCCCACCGCGCCCCGGCGCTCGTACCCCATCGCCGCGGCGACGCGGGCGAGGTTCTCCTTCATCACCGGCGTATCGAGGATAACAACTTCGTCCTGGACGACGAGGAGTTGATAGAGGTAGCGGAGGACCTCGGCGAAGACCAGCGCCTCGTCGAGCTCCCGGTAGATTTCCGCGTTCGCCGGCTCGAGCGCCGCCAACCGCGACAGGTTCTCCCGCACGTCGGTACCGCGCAGGTCGCGGATACACCGTTTGACTTGCACGAGGCTTTTGATGATGCGGAGAACCTCGTCTTTGGGGACGATACGGTCGTCGTCGAAGTCGCGGCTCGCGAGCGCGACGATATCGCCGAGGGCGCCGCGGATGAAGCCCTCGTGGTAGATGCGGCCGCCCTCGCCGTCGGCGTAGTAACGTTCGACGATTTCGCGTTGAAGCGTGTCGAAAAGTTCGCGGTCGCCATAGAGGGGAGCGGCGTTCAACAGCTCGGAGATAACGACGAAGTCCGCGGGGCGCCGTTCGGCGTAGGCGCGGTATTCATCGAGGGCGGTCGCGAAGCTGTGGGGCGAGACGTTCTCGGAGAGGTAGAAGTGGAAGCGCGTCGCGTAGCGCAGCATAAGCGCGCTCAGCCGCCCCAGGACGCGGTTGAGCTCTTCGCGCCCCTCCTCCTCCCGCACCACGACCGCGATGTCGATGTCGTCCTGGTCGGTGAGGGTGCCGACGCCGCAGATGACAAAGGGTGGGACCGGCGCGGCGCCGATGAGGACGTCCAAAACCTTCCGCATAAAAGTGACGACGAGGCGGGAGTAGTCGGCGCCGATGGCGGCGTGGAACTCGGCGAAGACCTCGCCCGCGTTCGCGCCCGGAACGACGCCCGCGCGGAGCGCGTCCACCGCCTGGATGTTCATCCTCAGGTATTGCAAGCCGTAGTAACAACCGAGGAAGCCGAGTTGTTCGCGGCCGGGCGGCGCCACGTGCGCGACGATGTCCATCTCCCGCTCGAGGTCCCACGCGGGTTGCCACGGGTGGACTTCGTCGCGGAGGCCGGCGTGCTCCAGCCGGGCGATAAGCTCGTCCTTCACCGCGGCGATCTGCTGGAGGTATTTGGCGGTGTAGTTGCTGAAGCCCGTGGTGAGTTCGCTCAGCTTGTCGAAGGGACGGACCATAATTAGAGTTTATCTTTCATCGCCTTGAAGCCGAGGTCGAAGGCGGCGCGGTGGGCGTCCTCGGTCCCCGGGGGAACCCGCGCGAGCATCGCGTCCTCGACGGCGCGACGGCTGTGGGCCGGCGAGACCGCGGTAACGGCTCCCAGGACGACCATATGCGCCAGGCGCGGTTCGCCGAGCTGGCGCGCGGCCGCGACGAACGCCAGCGCGTAGTAGCGGTAGCGGCCCGGGGGGCGCTTTGTTACCGCGTCCTCGTCCACCAATAAAAAGCCGTCCTCGTTCACGTCGCCGGCGAAGCGGTCCGCGGCCTCCTGGCTGAGCGCCACGAGAAGGTCGAGGGACTCGGCCTTGGGCCGATAGATCTCCTGGTCGCTCACGAGCAAGTCCGTCCGGACCGTAGCGCCCCGCGCATCCGGGCCGTAGGAGACGTGCTGGACGACGTTCTTGTCCTCATAGACGGCGAGCGCTTCGGCCAGGATCTTAGATGCCAGATGCAAGTCTACGTCCGCGCCGCCGCTCAATCTAATCTGATAATAAAAGGCCATAGGTAACCTCCTCGGGTGCCCAAAGTCGCGGCTTTTAACCCACCTATTCTAACAGCGCCGCGGGCCGCGGGCAAATGAAAAGCCGCGGCTCGAGGGCCGCGGCTTAGTTGGCCGCCTCGCCCTCCTACGCCAGGTTCTCGATGATGCGCGACGCGTATTCGCTCGTCTTCACTTTCGTGGCCCCCTCCATCTGGCGGGCGAGGTCGTACGTTACTACCTTCTCGGATATCGTCTTGGCCATCGCCGCGACGACGGCGTCCGCCGCTTCCTGCCACCCCAGATACTCCAGCATCATCACCCCCGAGAGGATGAGCGAGGAGGGGTTGACCTTGTCCTGGCCGGCGTATTTGGGCGCGGTCCCGTGGGTGGCCTCGAAGAGGGCCACGAAGTCGCCCATATTGGCGCCGGGGGCCATCCCCAGGCCGCCCACCTGCGCCGCCGCCGCGTCCGAAAGATAATCGCCGTTGAGGTTGGGCGTTACGAGCACGCTGTATTCGTCCGGCCGCAGGAGGAGCTGTTGGAACATCGAGTCCGCGATGCGGTCCTTGACGACGATTCGGCCGTCGGGGACGCGGCCGTCGTAGCGCTCCCACAGCTCGGCCTCCGTAACGGTAACGTCGCCGAACTCGTCGCGCGCGAGCTCGTAGGCCCAATCTTTGAACGCGCCCTCGGTGAACTTCATGATGTTGCCCTTGTGGACGAAAGTGACGCTGGCCAGGCCCCGGTCCGCGGCGTAGCGGATGGCCTTGCGCGTGACGTTCTTCGTCGCCGTAATGCTTATCGGTTTGATGCCTACGCCCGAGTCTTCGCGGATGTTACGGCCCATCTCGCCGTTTAAGAAGTCGAGGACCTTGCGGGCCTCGGGCGTCCCTTCCGCCCATTCGATGCCGGCGTAGACGTCCTCGGTGTTCTCGCGGAAGATGACGACGTTCAGCTTCTCCGGGCGCTTCACCGGGCTGGGCACGCCCGGAATCCACCGCACCGGCCGGACGCACGCGTAGAGCTCCAGCTTCTGGCGCATCGTTACGTTCAGGCTCCGGTAGCCGCCGCCGATGGGCGTCGTCAGCGGCCCTTTTATCGCGACGATGAATTCGGGAATCGCCTTCAGCGTGTCCGCGGGCATCACGACGCCCTCGCCGTAGACCTCCTGGCCTTTATCGCCCGCGAATATCTCCATCCAGACGATGCGTTTCTCGCCGCCGTAGGCCGTCGCGACCGCGGCGTCCCACACCCGCTGGCTCGCGGCCCAGATGTCCGGGCCGATGCCGTCGCCCTCGATGAACGAGATGATCGGCTTGGCCGGGACTTGGAGGGCATCGTTCACTACTTGGATCTTCTCTCCGTCGTCGGGGACCTTAACTTTGTCGAACATCGGCTCTCCTATGATGATGAACGGTGGTAGTTCAACAGGCCGCCCGCGAGCACGATATCTACTTGGCGGCGGCTGAGTTCGGGGCGCACTTCGAAAGTTGACCCCTGCGTTTGGTTTTCGATTTTAAGGCCGCGCCCTTCCCGGAGTTGGGCGTGAACGCGGGTGAACGCGAGGCGGTCGCCGGCCTCAATTTTGTCGTAGTCGCCGGCGTCGGCGAAGACGAGCGGCAGGATGCCGAAGTTGATGAGGTTCGCGGTGTGGATGCGCTCCAGCGACTTCGCGATGACGGCTTTGACGCCCAGATACATCGGGCACAACGCCGCGTGCTCCCGGCTCGAGCCCTGGCCGTAGCTCTCGCCGCCCACGACGACGTTGAAGACGCCGGCGGCGACGTTCTCCCGGGCGCGCGCCGCGAACGTCTCGTCCACACCTTCGAAGACGAATTGGGCGTAGGCCGCGACGTTGGAGCGGTATTTCAAACGCGCGCCGGCGGGCATAATGTGGTCCGTCGTTATCTTATCGCCTACTTTCAGCGTTACGGTAGCGGTGAAGTCATCGGCCAGCGGCTCGTTCTCGGGCGGCGCGCCGATGTTGGGGCCGCGGACGACTTCGGCGTCCGGCTCGTGGACGTGGGAGATAAGGCCGTCGTCGACGGTGAAGCGGCTCGGGACGGCGACGCGAGGGTAGGGGCGGCCGGCGTCGCGCGGGTCCGTCAGCTCGCCCCCGAGGGCCGTCGCGGCCGCGGTCTGGGGGCTGACGAGGTAAATGCCGGCGGAGGCGGTGCCGGAGCGGCCGAAGAAGTTGCGGTTGTTCGTCCGGACCGACGCCGCGTTCGAGGGCGGCGCGTGTCCCATACCGATGCAGAAGCCGCAGGCGGTCTCGGCGATGCGGGCGCCCGCGGCCACGAGCGTCGCGAGGTGGCCGTCGTCCGCGGCCATCCGTAAAACTTGCTTGGAGCCGGGCGCGACAACCAGGCTCAAGTGCGGCGCGATCTTCTTACCCATTAGTATCGCCGCGACCGTCGCGATGTCCTTATACGATGAATTCGTGCACGAGCCGATGCAGACCTGCTCGACAGGGAGGCCGGCGACGTCGCGCACGCGGGCGACGTTGTCCGGGCTATGCGGTTGAGCGACCATCGGTTCTATCTCGTCCAACTTCAGCTCGAGTACTCGCTCGTAGCCGGCACCCTCGTCCGCGGCGAGCTCCTGCCACACGTCCGCGCGCTCCTGGGCGGCCAGGAATGTGCGCGTCGCGTCGTCGGAAGGGAAGACGGAGGTTGTAACGCCGAGCTCGGCGCCCATATTCGTAATCGTCGCCCGCTCCGGCACCGAGAGCGTCGGGACGCCCGGGCCGAAGTATTCCAAGACCGTTCCCACGTTGCCCTTCGTCGTCATCGTTTGGAGGACGGTGAGGATGAGGTCCTTGGCCGAGACCCATTCGGCCAGCCGGCCGTCGAGCTTCACGCCCACGACCCGTGGGTAGCGAAGCCAGAACGGGCCGCCGGCCATCGCGACCGCGACGTCCAGGCCGCCGGCGCCGACGGCAAGCATCGCGAGGCCGCCGCCGGTGGGCGTGTGGCTGTCGGAGCCCAGGAGCGTTTTGCCGGGAGCGCCGAAGCGCTCGAGGTGGACCTGGTGACAGATGCCGTTGCCGGCGCGCGAGAGATAGAGCCCGTATCTCTCGGCGATGCCGCGGAGGTAGACGTGGTCGTCGGCGTTCTCGTAACCCACCTGAAGGGTGTTGTGGTCGATGTAGCTCACCGAGAGCTCCGTCTTGACTTCGGCCGGCGCGAGCGCCTCGAGCTGGAGATAGGCCATCGTGCCGGTAGCGTCCTGGGTGAGCGTCTGGTCGATGCGGATGGCGACCTGTTCGCTGGCGCGCGCCTCGCCCTCCACTATATGCGCGTCCAATATCTTTTCCGTCACCGTCTTCGCCATTGTGTCCTACCTTGCTATATCGTTAGGCGGCGTAGATGAGGTCCAATAGCGCCTTTGATTTTTTATCGTCGGGGTCGAGCTCCAGCGCCCTCTTGAGCGCGGCGGCGGCGTCGTAGGTCTCGCCCAAGCGAAAGCGGGCCTCGCCCAGGAGCGCGTGCGCCGTGGGGTTTTCGGCGTTCTTCTCGATGACCTGCTCGAAGTCCTGGGCTGCCTCGGGCCACTGGCCTAGCCGGAGCTTCGCGACGCCCCGCTGGAGGTAGGCGAGCGTTATCTGGGGGTTCTTCGCGAGGAGTTGGTCGAACGCGGCAATCGCCGCGGGAAGTTTGCCGAGTTGATAATACGCCAAGCCCAGCCAGTAGTGGGCGAGCTCGGCCTCGGGCTCCAGCTCCAACGCCTTCCGGAGGCACTCGACGGCGTCGCGGAAACGGACCGCGCGGTAGTAGCACAGGCCGAGGAAGTAGTGCGCCGGCGCGGACGTCGCCTTCGCCTTCGTCGCGTTCTCCAGCGTCTCGATCGCCGCCGGGAGTCGACCGCGGTGGTAGTAGGTCAGCCCCAGGTGGACGAGGACGTTGTAGTTTCCCGGGTCGGCCGCCAGCGCCCGGCGGTATTCCTCGAGCGCCCGGGCGGTGTCGCCGCCGAAGTCCGCGAAGACGCCCGCGAAGAAGTGGCTCTCCCACGTCTCGCCGGCGGCCAGGCCGCAGTGGGGGCAGTAGCGAAACGCGTCGTCGAGGTCCGCGGCGCAGTTCTTACACTTCATCGCCCGGCCTCCCTTCCGCCGCGGCGCCCGGGCCGTCTTTGGTCGACGTTCGCCGGAGCCTTAGGTATTCGTGGAACGCGGCGCTCAAGCGCCGGAGCGCCACGAGGTCCTCCTTCGCTTCCTCGGCGTAGACCGTCGCGAGGCGGTCCTTACTCCAGTATATCCCCAGCGCCAACCGTCGGAGGTCGTCGAAGGCGTCGGCGCCGCGAGGCCGGAACGCGTCGCTCGCGGCGTTCCACACCGCCGCGGCGAGCGTGTCTACCACGAACAGTAGTTCTTCCAGCCGATACCCCTGTTGCAGCCGCTTCCGGCCCACGTCCGCGGTGAACGCGTGAACGAGGTCCGGCGTCCCGGCGAGGACCGATTCCCGGTATGCCTCGTAGAGAGCTTGCATCCGCGGCTTCAGGTCGATCGTCTCCATCTGGCGGTAGTGCTCCACCGGCGATTCCCGCAGCCACTTCGTAACGTCGCTCACTACGCGCTCTTCCGCGGCGTAGAGGAAACGCGCCAAGAGTTCTGCTCCTACGGCGCCGGCCACGTCTCCTCCTCGCCGCGGATATACGCGTTGTAATTTTTCAACTTGCCCTCGACGCGGGATAACCATTTTTTTACGAACGCCGGCGTATGCCCGCCAAGGTGCCGCGTCTCGTAGGCCAGCCCTTCTTCGACGACGGCCAAAAAGCCGTTTATATCCCGCTCTCCCAGCGCATACGGCGCTTTCGCCCACGAGAGGAGCCGCCGCGCGACGCCTTTATTGTGCCCCCGGTGCGGCGCCTCCGCGGAGAGGTCCAACGGCGGTGGGTTATGCGCGAGCTGAAATCCCTTGAGGGCCATAACCAGGTCCACGTAGGAGTGCTCGAAGAAGAGCCGCGGGAACTGGTATTCGATTACCCGCGCCGGCGCGACGTCGTCGGGGCGGACGCGGTGCTCATTATAGCGCGAGAAGTCCAGGCCGGTGTACTTATTATAGACCTCGCGTTGGTAGAGCCGTTTCTCGCGCAGGACGCCTTCTTCGTCCACGTTGAGGTCGCCGCCGAGGATGAGAAGGCATATGAGGTGCTCGGGCCGGGGCGGCTTGCCCACGGGCCGCTCCTCCTCCAGCTGAAACGAGAGGTGGAGGCTGTGGGGTTTAATCTCGGCGAACGCGACCAGCGCGTTGGCCAGGTCCGAGAGTATCACCGGGTCCGCCGTTACCGGCTTGGAGAGGTCGCCCAGTATCTTATACCGCCCGAGAGCGAACTCTAAAAAGCCCCGCACCCGGCCGCGATAGGGCATCAGGAAGCGGTGGTTGTCCACGTGGCCGCCAAGCTTCCAGAGGCGGCCGCCGAGGGCGAAGTCGTCGAAGTAGTAGAAGCTGTCGAAGCGGCCGTCCTCGCCCGGCGCGGCCGCCAGGACGCCGCGCCCCAGCGGGCTGAACTCGAGCTCGCATCCCAACGGCACGCCGCCGGCCGCGCGCCGCTCGCCGATGTGTTCGAGGTAGGGCGCCAGCCGTTCGCGCCGGTAGAGCTCGTCCGCGATGAAGAGCGCCGCGACGGCGTAGTCCATATACTCCAGCGCCGCGTCGTGCTCGCCGACGCCCAACGACGTTGCGAGCTCCTCGATGGGCCCGAGGTTGTCGGCGACGAACTGGAGCGCGGCGAGCGCCGATACCGCGTGTTCATAGTATTGGTCCGTTACCCGGACGGTGCCGCGGAAGTCCCGACTCACACGGTCCTCTACCTGGTTGAATATTATCGCCTTGATGATGAGGCGAAGATACTCGCGCGCGTATCTGCCGGCCGGGGCGTCGTGGCCCAGCCAGCCCAGCGAGGGTAAGCCCGACGCCGCGAGACGGTGCTTGACGACGAAGGGAGGGAGGCCGGGGTGTTCGAAGTGGTCGCGGACGAGCTCCTCCACCGCGTCGCCCAGAAGTTCGGCGCGGGCGCGCACCTCCAGCTCGCGCAACCGGCTCCCGGCCGGGACCGTCGCGGCGATCTCCTCGCCGACGCGTTCCTTGACGAAATCGGCGACGCGGTCGCTGACCTCGACGTCCGCGGGCGCCGCCGCCAGCGTCTCGGCGCCGGCCACGTACGTAAAGGCTTCGCGTGTGCCCGCGGCTAGCTGGACCGTTACTTTCGTTCGGGTATATAACGCCCCTTCGCCTTCGTAGCGGTCGACGCGCTCGAGGGTCGGGCGGTCGACGCCCGCGACGACGACGCCCTCTACCCGGGCCCCCGGCCGCGGGACGATGTAGGGGAAGGATTTGAGCGACGTTATCTTCTCGTAACCGTCCAAGACCGCGGCCTCGCTCGGGAACCTCTTGCCCATTACCACCGACATTACGTACGGGTCGGTGAGAGTGCCGTAGACGAAAAGGCAAACGCCGCCGTCCTCGCCACCTTCGGGCGGCGATATATGTGTATTGATGGCCGTCTCGCCTTCGTCCTTAGCCGAAATATTCGGGCAGGTGCTTCTTTGCCTGCGCGAGCATCTCTTCGCTCGAGATCGCCGTCGTCCGGCGGCCGGCGTATTGTTCCGCTACCCATTGCGCGATGGCCTTGATCCCCGGGTGGTGTTTATCGAGCTGTTTGTCGCCCTCCAGCCCCAGGTTCTGGTTGAGCCAGAGCGCGACGCCGGCGACGCCCGATTTGTCCGTAACCGAGATGCCCAGCGGGCGCGCCAAGATCTTACCGGTATCGAAGATGTTGTATATCTCTTCGTTCTTGATGACGCCGTCGGCGTGTATGCCCGCGCGCGTAACGTTGAAGTCGGTCCCGGCGAACGGGTAGTTCGAGGGAACGGGCCAGCCCATCTGGCGGAAGCGTGCCGCGAGTTCCTTAATGGCTGTTAGGTCCATACCGTCGGTCGTTCCCTTGAGGCCGGCGTATTCGACGCACAGCGCCTCCAGCGGCGAGTTGCCGGTCCGCTCGCCCACGCCGAGAACGGACGCGTTCGCCGCGGCGCAGCCGTAGAGCCATGCCGCCAGCGGGTTCGCGATGACCAGATGGAAGTCGTTGTGGCCGTGGAACTCGAGTTGGTCGTGGGGGATGCCCAACTCCGTCCGGAGGTAATAGACCATCTTGGGGATACCCCGGGGCAACGCGGCCTCGGGCCAGGGCAGGCCGTAGCCCATCGTGTCGCACAGCCGTATTTTTATCTTCATGCCGCTCTCGTCCGAAAAGCGCATCAGCCGCTCGGCGAACGGGACCACCGTTCCCCAAAAGTCGGCGCGGGTGATGTCCTCGAAGTGGCACCGTACCGCCTTGAGGCCGGCGTCCGCGGCGGCGCCGACGACCTTCATAAAGTCCTCCAGCACTTGCGCCCGGCTCTTCTTGAACTTCATGAAGATGTGGTAATCGGATATCGACGTCAGGATGCCGGTCTCCTCCAACCCTACCTTTTTGACAAGCTCGAAGTCCGCCGGGACCGCGCGGATCCACCCTGTTATCTGGGGGTAGTCGTAGCCGAGCTCCTGGCACTTTCGGAGAGCCTCGCGGTCCTTGTCGCTGTAGAGAAAAAACTCGGACTGGCGGATGATACCCTTAGGTCCACCGAGGCGGTGGAGTCGCTCGAAGACGTGGACGACGTCTTCGACGGAGTAGGGCGGCCGGGCCTGCTGGCCGTCGCGGAACGTGGTGTCCGTCACCCAAATATCTTCGGCGGGCGCCAGCGGGACCGTCTCGCCGTCGAAGACGAGCTTGGGTATCTCCGAATAGGGGAACTGGTCCCGGTAGAGGTTGGCTTCCTCCACGTCGACGAGCGGGTGTTCTTTTTTACCGGGCGGCGGCGCCGGCGCTACCTGTTGGAACCAGCTCGCTTCCCAGTCGTGCTTCTTCATCGCGGTCATATATTCCTCCGTTCGTTGGAGCGAGGGGTTAGAAAGATTATTTAATCGTCGCCGGGCCCGGGGGCCGAGGCGGGGGATTTTAACGTTTTACTTTACCGCCTTCCATACGAGGTCGAGGAGGTTGGCGATGCGGAGGCCGTTACCGTCGCCGCCGATGGCCTGGGCCCCCTCGCGGAGCGTAAGCTCGCAGGTGGCGCACGCGGTAATGAGGGTATCGACGCCCGTCGCCGCGGCTTCCTCGGCGCGCGCGACGGCCAGCCGTTGGTGGAGTTCGGGCGCGGAGGTGATGATGCCGCCGCCGCCGCCGCAACAGCGGCTGGCGTTCTTGGACAACGGCATCTCGACGATGTCAACGCCGATGGCGTTCAGTATCGCGCGCGGCTCGTCGATGAGGCCCGCGCCGCGCGAGAGGTGGCAGGGGTCGTGATACGTCGCCTTTAAGTCCAGGTTCCGGGGCGCGGCGTCCGTTAGACGCTCGGCGATGAGCGCCAGCGCGTGCTTCACCGGCCGGCCGTATTCCTCCGTGAGGAACACCGTGCACGTCGGGCAGAGGGTAACGAGTTCGGCGTCGCCGAAGGTATCGTTGAACTTCTTCTTCTGCTGTTCGAACTCGTCCCAATAGCCCAAAATCTTGAGGGGGTTGCCACAGCACGTCTCCTCGATGATGCGGCACGAGACGCCGAGCTTGTCCAGGAGGCGGGTGAACATCTTGACCATATTGGGGCGCTGGCCGTATTGACAGCCGACGTAGAGGAGGACCTCGCCGTCGCGCGGCTTGACCGCCGTCTCGGCCTCGCCGTAGATGTTGCCGGTAACCCGGACCTTCTCGATTAGGTCCACGTGGACCGGCATCTTGAAGCCGGCTTTCACCAGCGCCGCCCGCGCCGCCTCTACGATGGGAACGACCTCGATGCTGGTGGGACAGCGGCGGGTGCAGTCGAGGCACATCGTGCACGAGAAGAGCCGCTCGACGACGGCGTCGTCCGGCGAAAGGTCCCCCTGCAAGAGCGCGTAGGAGGTCATTATCCGGCCCTTGGAGCCGCTCGCGTCCCAGCCGAGGTCCGCGAGCGTCGGGCAGACGGACTTACAGAAGGCGCAGTGGGTGCAGGCGTTGAGCTCCATCTCCCACTTGTGGAGCGCCTCCATCCCGGCGCCGTACTCGCGCTTGCCGGTCTTGTAGCGGAGGAAGTGGATGACGCCGGGCTCCTCCCAATCCATCATCTTGCCCGGGTTGAGGATGTTGTTGGGGTCGAGGGCTTTTTTGACCGCCTTCATCGCGCCCAGCGCGTCGGCGCGCTCCTTCTTAAAGTAAGGGGCTTTGGTAATGGCGACGCCGTGTTCGCCGCTAACGGTCCCGCCCAGCGATAGCACCGCGTCGAAGACCTCGGCGTTGGCCTTCTCCGCCCGCGCCCAGACCGCCGGGTCCGTCGGGTCCATAATGAACTTCGTATGGAGGTTGCCGTCGCCGGCGTGGCCGTAGGTCGGGATGTAGATGCCCTCGTAGCGCTCCTGGATTTCGTGGAACATCTTGACCGCTTTGGGGACCTGCGACGGCGGCACTGCCATATCGTCCGCGAGCATCACCGTCACCATTCCCTCCTTAAACCGCGAGAGCGACGGGATCATCGCCTTGCGGCCCTTCTGGAGCGCGGCGATCTCAGCCGCGTCCTCGGTGAAGTTCACGTCCGTCGCGCCCGCGGCCCGGGCGACTTCCGCTACGATTTCGATGTCGTCTTTTACGGCCGCCGGGTGGCCGTCCACGCCGATGAGCAATATCCCCGCTACTTCCGGGAGGCCGAGGTCGGTGGCCTTGTTCACCGCCTGGATGCAGATGTTGTCCATAATCTCGAGCGACGCCGGGAGGAGGGGGCGGGCGATGATGTCCGAGACACACTGGCCGGCCTTCTCGAGGTCGTCGAAGACCGCCATCGCGAGCGCCTTCTTCGCCGGGAGCGGGACGACCTTCAAGTTTATCTCGGTGATGACGCCCAGCATCCCTTCCGAGGCGACCATCAAGCGGTCGAGCTGGAAGCCGGAGGAGTTCTTCAGCGTCCGGGTCCCGGCGTGGATTATCTCGCCGGTGGGGAGGACGACCTCCAGGCCCAGGACGTAGTCGCGGGTGGCGCCGTATTTGACGGCGTTCACGCCGGAGGCGTTACCGGCGACCATACCGCCGATGTTCGCGACGTCGCCCGAGCCCGGCGCCGGCGGGAAGAAGAACTTGTGCGGTTTGAGGTGCGCGTTCAGCCGGGCGTAGACCACCCCCGGCTCCACGACGACATAGAAGTCTTCGACGTGGACCTCCTTGATCTTGTTCATCGCCTGGAGGTCGAGGACGATGCCGCCCTTTATGGGGACCGCGTGGCCGCAGAGGGCGGTGCCGGCGCCCCGCGGCGTTACCGCGATGAGATGTTCGTTCGCGAGCTTGAGGACCGCTGAAACCTCTTCGCAGTTCCGCGGCCGCACCACCACCTCCGGCTCGTGGAGATGGATGCTCGCGTCCGCGGCGTAGGCCCGCAGCTCCACCGGCGCGACGGTGTAGCCCGTCGGGCCGACGATGTTCTCTAGCCGTTCCAGTATTTCTTTTTTCATCTTATCCTCCGCCGGCCGGCGCCGGACGCCGTTACTGTTTTATCATCGGGATGGACATCGAGCCGTTCATCAGAACCAGGAGGTGGGCGCCGGGGCCTTTGGCCGCGAGGGCGTCGTCCACCGCCCGCTGGAACTCGTCGTAGGGTTTGATGAACGCTTTGCCGAGGGTATCGCCGTCGAGGTCCGTCACGCCCCACATCTCCCCCTTGATGGCGACTTCGGCCATCTTCCCGGCCTTGTGCCACCCGAGCTTGTAGTCCTGCTCAAGCTTCGCGAGGGTCTCTTCGGGTGTATCACAGCTCGCGAGCAGTTTTAGGAACGCGTCGTCGCCCACGCCCTTGCGGCACTTGGAGACCATTATCAGGATGCCGCCCGGCTTCAGCGCGAGCTTGCCGTTGTCCAGCGCCTTCTGCGATTGGTAGAGGTCGATGTCCATCGGATAGGGCGCGACGCTCACGACCACGTCCGCCTCCGCCGAGACCGGGACGCAGAAGACCTCGTTCGCCGCTTCAATCGCCGCGTAGAACGAGTCGTGGATGTGGCCCGCGGTCGCCGCGTAGATGCGGTGCTCGCCGTCCAGCACCGTCATAATCGCGAAGATTTCCTTTGCCGCGATCGTCTTGAGCGCGTCTATCATATCCTCGTGGACCGGGTTGCCCGCGAGCGCCAGCGCCTTTGCCTCGGGCCTGAGCGCGTATTTGTGGTTCTGCTCGATCGTCTTGCGGGAGGCGATGCCGGGGAGGAAGGCCTTGCGGCCGCCGGTGTAGCCGCCGAAGTAGTGCGGCTCCACCGAGCCGATGATGACGATCTTGTCGGCCTCCACGCCCGCGCGGTTGACGTACATCTCGGTCCCGTTCGTCGAGGTGCCGATATGGACCATATCCTCGTCGCGCGTCGCGTCGTGGATGATTATCCGGTCCTTGACCTCGTCGTAGAGGGGTCCGAATATCTCGCCGAGCTCCTCGTCGGTGGGCGCGCGGTGCGCGCCGGTCGCGACGATGTAGCGCGCGTTCACGCCGCGGAGGTCGCCGGCGAGGAGCGATAGGACGCGCGCGGTCGGCGTGGGGCGCGTCGCGTCGTTGACGATGAAGAGCACGTCGCGCGCGCCGTCGGCCAGGAACGCGGCGAACGTCTTCGCGTTGATGGGGTTCGCGAGCGCGTCCGCCAGGACCTTCCCCTCGTCCTTGACTTCCACTTCGTTGGGATACACGACCTCGGCGTCGGCCGGCGCCTCCAGCGGCACCGTCCCCTTGCCGTAAGGAACGTCGAGTTTCATCTTGGCCTCGCCTTCACCTTATTGCTTATCCCGTCGCCTACGAGCCGCCCTCCGCGGCCTTCTTTATCTCACCCTCCATCCACGCGGCGACGGCGTCGCCGTGGAGGAGTTTCTCCTTCTCGCCCTCCCAATCGCTCGGCGCTACCACCATAATCCAGCCGTCGCCGTAGGGGTCTTTATTGATGAGGGTGCTGTCGCCCTCCAGCTCCTCGTTGACTTCGACGATGGTCCCGGAGACCGGCGAAACGAGCTTGCCGACCCACTTCGCCGACTGGACCTTGCCGCAGGTCTCGCCGGCCTCCACCTCGTCATCCTCGAGCGGCAGGTCCACGTAGACGACGTCGCCCGCGGCCTGCTGGAAGAAGTCGTTCATCCCCACGCGGACGCGGCCGTCGTCCTCCAGCTTGGCCCACGCGTGCTCGGCGTGGTAATAGAGTTCATCAGGAAGGTTGTAGTCCGCGATCTTCATATCGCTCTCCCGTGCTTTGGCCTTGTGTGAGACGAACTGCCTGTTGGGCGATTCGCCGGCGTT